>CALXVE010000008.1 GCA_944391885.1 uncultured Clostridia bacterium
GCATCTGCAATTGCAAATGGAACTTTTAAAATCCTTGCTAATGTTTGTGCAAGTAAAGTTTTACCGCAACCAGTTGGTCCTAGTAATAAAACATTACTTTTTTGTAGTTCCACATCATCATTTTTATCATTTTCATGATTAATTCTTTTATAATGATTATATACAGCTACAGAAAGTGTCTTTTTAGCTTCTTCTTGACCTATTACATATGAATCCAAAACCTCTTTTATTTCTGCTGGTTTTGGCAATTTTGCACCACTAGTAGTGGTATAAGTTATTTCAGTATCCTCATATAGGTCATCATCTAAAATACCGTTGCAGACTTTTATACACTCATCACAAATGTATACTCCTGGTCCAGCAATAATTCGGTTTACAGCTTCTTGTGATTTTCCACAGAACGAGCATCTAATATTTTTATTTTTACTATTTGCCATTATAAACAAAATTCTCCTTTTAATTTAATTTACTCTATTTCCTAGTATCAATAATTCCGTCTATAAGTCCATATTTTAGTGCTTCTTCTGCTGTCATATAATTATCTCTTTCGGTATCACGGTTAATTACATCCAATGGTTGACCTGTTCTTTCACTTAAAAATTTATTTAATTTTTCTCTAGTTTTTACCATATGGTCTGCATGAATTTTTATTTCTGTTGTTTGTCCAGATAATCCGCCACCACCAATTAATGGTTGATGAATTAGTATTTCTGCATTTGGTGTAGCATATCTTTTACCCTTTTCCCCTGCTGCTAATAATACTGCTCCCATGCTCGCAGCCATACCTATACAGATTGTAGAAACTGGGCATTTAATATAATTCATTGTATCAACAATTCCCATACCATCTGTAATAGAGCCACCCGGGCTATTTATATATAAATGAATTTCTTTATCTGGGTCTTCAGACTCTAAGAATAGTAATTGAGCAATTACTAAACTTGCAGAAGTTTGATTTACATCTTCTCCTAAAAATATAATTCTATCTTTTAAAAGTCTAGAGAAAATATCGTAAGACCTTTCACCTTTTGCAGTTTGCTCAATTACATATGGTACTAAACTATTTTTTTCTCTCATAAAAATATCTTCCTTTCTTTGGTTATAGGTAGTTTCTACCTTACATAATATATGTATTCTAAAATCAATTTGCTAAATTATTTTTTAAATTTTGCATTTTCAATTATAAAGTTAATAACTTTTTCTACTTTCATGTTTTCTGTAATATAATCTTTTAAATATGTGTTTTTAAGCATTTCTTCCTCTGTCTTGCCATAGCCTTTAGCCATTTCTTTTAGTTTTTCTTCTACTTTTTCTTCATCTGGCTTAATGTCTTCTGCTTTTATAATAGCTTCAATTACTAATCTTGATTTTACATTTTTCTCAGCTGTTTCTTTCATTTCATCTCTTAAAACAGTTTCTGGCTTTCCAATTAGTTTATAATATTGTTCCAATGTTAAGCCTTGGTATTGTAATCTTTGCTCAGTATCTTTTAGCATATTATCAATTTCTGTTTCAATCATTCCAGATGGAATATCTAATTTTACATTATCACAAACAGCTTTTATTGCTGCATCTTCAGTTTCATATTTCGCTTTTTCATCATTTTCTTTTTGTAGTCTGTCTTTTATGCTATTTTTTAATTCCTCTAATGTGTCAAATTCGCTAACATCTTTTGCAAATTCGTCATCCATTTTTGGAAGTTCTTTCTTTTTAATTTCATGTAGTTTCACTTTAAATACAACAGGTTTTCCTGCTAAGTCTTTTGAAAAATAATCTTCTGGGAAAGTAACATTTAAGTCTTTTTCTTCATCAAGCTTCATACCAATTACTTGGTCTTCAAAACCTGGTATAAATGTGTTGCTTCCAATTTCTAATTCGTGTTTTTCAGCTTTTCCACCTTCAAATGGCTTTCCATCCAAGAATCCTTCAAAATCAATAACAGCTATATCACCTTTTTCTACTGGTCTATCTTCTACTGTTATTAATCTTGCATTATGTTCTGCCATATGACCCAATTCATGTTCTACATCTTTGTCAGACACATTATACTCAATTTTCTTTAATTCTATACCTTTATATTTTCCAAGTTCAACTTCTGGTTTTGTTTGTACTGTTGCTGTAAATATTAATTCTTTTCCTTTTCCCATTTGAGTAATATCAATGTCAGGTCTGCTTACTGCTTCAATTTTATTTTCTTTTATTGCTTCATCATAAATATCTGGTACTAATTCATTAAATGTATCTTCATAAAAGATTTCACTACCATAATGTTGCTCTACTATATTCATTGGTGCTTTTCCTTTTCTAAAGCCTGGAATAGTAAAGTATTTTGCTGTTTTTGCATATACTTTCTTCATTGCTTCATCAAATTTTTCTGCTTCTATTGTAAAGGTTAGCTTTACTTCGTTTTTGTTTTCTGTGTTTTCTACTTTTACACTCATTTTTTATTCATCCTTTCATATAAATTGCTAGTACATTATATCACATTTTTTGAATAATGCAAGCCTTTAACCATGCATAAATTCAATTAATTTTAAACAAATCAAAATTCAAATAATCACTACTTATTAATTTAAATGTAATGCCATGAATTTTACCTTCTACTGCATCTTGGTGTGACTTACCATGCAAATGACCATAATAGCATTGTTTTACCCCATATTCTTCCATAATTTTTACAAAATCAAAAAACTGGTGATTTTTAATACTATTTTGTGTAATTGGCGGATAATGCATAAATACTATTATTTCTTTATCAGTTCCATATTTGTTTATACCATTTTCAATAGATAATTTCAATCTAATAGTTTCTCTATTAATCATTTTGCTAGTATCTTCTGACTCTAATACGTTCCAACCCCTTGTTCCTGCTAAGATTTTATCTTCCACTAAAAAGCTATTGTTATATATAAAGTCTATATCTTTAAATCCTTTTTCTTCTAAATATTTCTTCATATTGGTAACTGTAGTCCACCAATAATCGTGATTACCCTTTAATAATAGTTTTTTTCCTGGTAGTTTATTTAGATAATCAAAATCTTGATAAGTATTTTCTAAATAAGTAGCCCATGAAAAATCACCTGGCAATACAACTGTATCTTCTGGCTTTACTTTTTTTATCCAATTATCTTTTATTTTTTCTGCATGACCTTCCCAGTTTTCGCCAAATATATCCATAGGTTTATCTTCACCAAAAGAAAGATGAAGGTCTGCTATTGTATATATTGCCATTATTTTTTCCTTTCTAGCCTGTACTTATCATATTTTCCATATTGCTATAATTATATTTTACTTTTGTGACCTGTCCCTATTAGAGACAAAAGTGGTAGATTAGGGACTGTCCCCAAAAGAGACATTTGGCATTGCGTTTAGTGTTAAGTCTGCTCGCTCTCCTTTAATAAATCCAAAATACCCAGCTGAAGCTATCATTGCAGCATTATCAGTACAAAGGTTAATTTCAGGATAATATATTTCATATCCTTGGTCTTTCAATTTTAAAAATTCTTGCCTTATATAAGAATTAGCTGAAACTCCACCTGCTAATGCAATTTTTTTAATATTTAGTTTCTTAGCAGCTTTTAACGTGTTTTCTATTAATTCTTCTGTTACTACTTTTTCAAAGCTACGGCATAAATCTTCTTTATTTATTTCTGGTGTTTTATGGTGAAGATTTATTACTGCTGTTTTTATTCCACTAAAACTAAAATCTAGATTATCAAAATTAGTTTTTGGAAGTTCAATTGTAGGTTCTCCGTCTTTTTGCAAGGTTATCAACCTTTGGTCCACCAGGGTATCCAAGCCCTATAACTCTGGCAACTTTGTCAAAAGCTTCTCCTACCGCATCATCTCTTGTCTTTCCTAATATCTCAAACCCTGTATAATCTTTTATATGTACTAAATGCGTATGTCCACCAGAAATTATTAAACATAAAAATGGGGGCTTTAATTCTGGGTATGTTATATAGTTTGCTGCAATATGCCCATGAATATGGTTGGTAGCAATTAATGGTATATTTAATGAATAACTTAAAGCTTTAGCATAGGAAACTCCCACTAACAAAGCACCTACTAATCCGGGTCCATACGTACATGCAATTCCATCAAGCTTGTCCATTGTAATATTTGCTTGTTTTAAAGATTCTTTTACCACATTTGAAATGGCCTCTATGTGATTTCTAGAAGCTATTTCTGGAACAACTCCTCCAAATTTTTCATGTATTTTTATTTGGGAATTTATAACATTAGAAAGAACCTCCCTACCGTTTTTCACAACGGCGCTAGAGGTTTCATCACAGCTTGATTCAATTCCTAATATATATATATCCTTCATATTGTCCCTTTCTATCTTTTTGTTTTCCATCACTCAATACAACTCTTACATATTTTTGGTTTGTTAGTTTTAATTAAACATTCCAAATATTCCGCCTACCGCACTATCAATTCCACTCGTTATAGCATTAATGGCTGGTGAAATTATCATACTTGAAATTGGAGTAATCCAAATAATTAAAAATATAATGTAAAATAATTGAGTATGTTCTTCAAACCATCTTTTTGCATTGTATGATAAAAATGCCATTAGGACTTTGGATCCATCTAATGGTGGTAATGGTATTAGATTAAACACTCCCAAACCAACATTAACTAGCACTGTATATTGTATCATTGTCATAATAATCATACCTACTTCTGTTCCTAATGAAAAGCTTGGTGCGAATGTTTGTAATGCATAAAATATAATTGCAAATACAAATGCTAATATGAAGTTCATTAATGGTCCAGCAAAAGCCACTATTGCTTCTGCTGTACGTGCCGATATTTTTCTTGTGAAATTATTAGGATTAATTTCTACCGGTTTTCCCCAGCCAATGTGAGCAAAAACTAGCATAATTACACCAAATGGATCCAAATGTGAAAATGGATTTAAACTTAGCCTACCTTGAGCTTTTGGTGTATCATCTCCTAATTTATATGCAGTAAATGCATGTGCAAATTCGTGAAAAGTTATAGCTATTAAAACTCCTGGTATTGTTAATAATATGGATAATATATTAAATCCTCCACTAAAAATACTTATTATCACAACAATTGCTAAAACAATATATAAATATCTAGTATCAAAAAACATTTAATCTTACCTTTCAAATTTTTTATATTTTTGAAAATATGCTGATTATTTTCAAAATTAGTTAAGTGGTTTCATTGTTGGGAATAATAATACATCTCTTATTGAAGCGGAATCTGTTAATAACATTACTAAACGGTCAATCCCCATACCCATGCCACCTGTTGGAGGCATACCATATTCTAGCGCATTAACAAAGTCCATATCCATCATGTTTGCCTCTTCATCTCCTGCCTCTCTTGCTTCAACCTGTTTTTTAAATCTTTCATATTGGTCTATTGGGTCATTTAGCTCAGAAAAAGCATTTGCATATTCTCTACCACCTATAAATAACTCAAATCTCTGTGTCATTTCTGGTTTATTTGGATATTTTTTAGCAAGTGGAGAGTTTTCTATAGGGTACTCATATACAAATGTAGGATTTACAAGTGTTTCTTCTACTTTTGCATCCCATACCTGTGCAATAATATCTCCTCTTGTAAGTTTTATTGGGTCTAACTCAACATTTAATTCCTTAGCAACTTTTTGTGCTTCTTCATCTGTAGTAATCTGGTTGAAATCTACCCCTGTTACTTCTTTTATACTATCTATCATAGTAACCCTTTTAAATGGTGGTTTTAAATCTATTTCTTCACCCTGATATGTTATTTTAGTTGTACCACATACTTTTTGAGCACATGTTGAAACTATTTCTTCTGTTAAATCCATCATTCCTTCTAAATCAGTATATGCTTCATATAATTCTATTGTAGTGAATTCAGGATTATGCTTAATATCCATACCTTCATTTCTAAATATTCTGCCAATCTCATATACTTTATCAAAGCCACCAACTATTAACCTTTTTAAATATAATTCAGTTGCTATTCTTAAATACATATCTATATCTAATGCATTATGATGTGTAATAAATGGGCGTGCATTTGCACCACCAGGAATTGTATTTAATATTGGTGTTTCAACTTCCAAATATCCCTTTTCATCAAGTATTCTTCTTATTTCAGAAATAATAGCAGTTCTCTTTTTAAAAGTGTCTTTTACTTCAGGGTTCATTATTAAGTCTACATATCTTTGACGATAACGTAAATCTGTATCTTTTAAGCCATGAAATTTTTCTGGTAAAGGTCTTAATGATTTTGATAAAAGTGTTACTTCTTTTGCATGAACCGAGATTTCCTCTGTTCTAGTTTTAAACACAAAACCAGTAATTCCAATAATATCACCAATATCATATTCTTTAAATTGCTTGTAACTTTCTTCTCCTAAATCATTTATACTAACATAGCTTTGAATTTTGCCTTCTTCATCTTGAATATGGCAAAAAGAGGCTTTACCCATAATACGTTTAGCCATAATTCTACCTGCTATTGTAACATTTTTTCCTTCTAATTCTTCATAATTATCTTTCACTTGTTTACTATTATGCGTTCTATTAAATTTTATTATTTCAAATGGATTTTTTCCTTCTTCTTGTAATTTAGCTAATTTTTCCCTTCTAACCATCATTAAATGGTTTAAATCTAATTCTGTTTCTTGATTGTTTACTTGATTTTCTTCCATCTAATTTCTCCTCTTTTCTCTTTTCAATGATATTATTATACCGCATAAGTTTAAATATGTAAACAATTGGAAGAAATTTTGTAGTTAATTTTTTTAAGATGCTTTTCTTAGTTCTCTTGCATGTGCTTTTGCAATTTCTGTAATCTCTCCAGAAGATATTCTTGCAATTTCTTCAATAGTTTCATCTTCTGTTAATTGTTTTATATTTGTATACGTCTTATTTTCTTTTGTTTGTTTATAAATGTAATAATTATAATCTCCTTTTGCAGCAATAGAAGGCAAATGTGTAATACAAATTACTTGGTGCATTTTTGCTATTCTTTTCATTTTATCTCCAACTGCTTGTCCTGCTTTTCCGCTTATTCCTGTATCAATTTCATCAAATACCAAAGTGGCTACTTCATCAATATCTGCTAAAACATATTTTATTGCAAGCATAATCCTTGACATTTCTCCACCAGATGCAATTTTTGCAAGTGACTTCATACCTTCACCCAAATTTGTACAAATCATAAATTCTATATTATCAAGACCATTTTCGTTAAATTGAGTATTTTTTTGTATATTAATATCAAATTTAGCATTCGGCATTTCTAATTCTTTTAATTCATTATTGACTTTTTCGCATAAAATCTTACTATATTTTTTCCTTAAATCACCTATTTTTTCTGCAAGTATTTCCATTTCTTCTTTTAACTCATTTATTTTTTCTTTTATTTTGCTGTGGTATTCATCTAAATTTTCTATTTTTTCAATTTCGTCTTCAATTTGTTTACCATAGTTTAATATTTCTAAAATTGAATTTCCATATTTTCTTTTTAGTGAATATATTAAATCAAGCCTTTCTTCAACTTGTGCTCGTTCTTCCTCATCAAAATCAATATTTGCTTTCATATCACTAAAGTCTCTTGCTAATTCTTGAATATCATAATATGCACCTTTTAAAGTATTTAGCTTATCTAAATATTCTTCTCCACAATCTTGTATTTTTTCTAAATTTCTAATACTGTTACTAATAGAAGATATTGCATTTTCATTTAATTCAATATCAATTTGACTTAAATTCTCTTTTAATTTTTCTGCATTTTGCATTTTTTTGTGTTTTTCTTCCAATTCAGTTTCTTCTGTTTCTTTTAAATTTGCAGACCTAATTTCCTGTAATTGATAATTAAGTAAATCTAATTTTCTTTCTTTTTCTTGTTCTTCACCATATGTATTTTTAAGTTCTTGTTTTAATTTAATAAATTCTTTTAACTTTTCTCTATATTCACTTAAATAATTTTCAACTTCTTTTCCAATAAATTTATCTAAATATGTAATATGATTTTCACTATTTAAAATCAATTGATTATCATGTTGACCATGGATATCTATTATATGGCTCATAAAGTCTTTAAGTTCATTTACTGTAACTAGCCTTCCATTAATTTTACATGAATTTCTTCCACTACTGTGGATTTCCCTTGAGACTATAATATTTCCATCAATTGAATTCTGGTTTTGTGGGCAATAAAAATTTGCTTCTATGAAACAAAAATCTGCACCACCTCTTATCATTTCTTTTGAAAATCTTCCACCTGCTAATATTGTAAGTGAACCTATTATTAGTGTTTTTCCAGCACCAGTTTCTCCTGTCAAAATATTAAATCCTTCATTTAAATCAATTGACAAATCATCAATAATTCCTACGTTTTTAATATGTAATGTTGTAAGCATATTATACACTCCCTTATATAATATTTGTTATTAAATGTTATTTTATTTTACAAATGTCTGTTTGTTTTTGTATATTATATACCAAATTTTTGTTTTGTCAACTATTTTTTATATATCTTTTAATATTTTTTTATTTAATCAATTAAAGGCGACCAATGGTCGCCTTTACAATTAACAATCTAATTTTCCCTATCTAACTTCTAATTTCTAATTTCCAACTTCTAACTATGGTGACCCCGACGGGAATCGAACCCATGATTCAGCCTTGAGAGGGCTGCGTCTTAACCGCTTGACCACGGGGCCACATCATTACCTTACTAATATAGCATAATTATATAGTTTAGTCAATAATTAATGTGGATAAAAAGTTTAAATTTTGGTGTTTGTCCAACATATATTACAATTTTCTAAAAATTTTTCATAAGGGCGACCATTGGTCGCCCCTATGTTTAAAATCTTGAATAGATAAACTTTAAAAACAATATTTTTATCTAGGATTTTTAATTGCTGCTTGTGCTGCTGCTAAGCGAGCAATTGGAACTCTGTATGGTGAACAAGATACATATGTTAATCCAATATTATGGCAGAATTCAACTGTAGGTGGGTTTCCACCATGCTCTCCACAAATTCCTAATTTAATGTCTGGTCTTGTAGCTTTTCCTAAATCAACAGCCATTTTCACTAATTTACCAACACCTTTTTGGTCTAATTTAGCAAATGGATCTGATTCATAAATTTTCTTTTCATAGTAAGAACCTAAGAATTTTCCTGCATCATCACGGCTAAATCCAAATGTCATTTGAGTTAAGTCATTTGTACCAAATGAGAAGAATTCAGCTTCTTTAGCAATTTCATCAGCTGTTAAAGCAGCTCTTGGAATCTCAATCATGGTTCCTACTTTGTATTTCATTGCAACACCAGCATTTGAAATTTCTTCTTCAGCTGTTTTTACAATTATATCTTTTACATATTTTAATTCTTTTAGTTCTCCTACTAATGGAATCATAATTTCTGGAACAACATTCATTCCTTCTTTATTTACATTAATAGCAGCTTGGATAATTGCTTTTGTTTGCATTACACCAATTTCTGGATAAGTAACGTCTAAACGGCATCCTCTATGTCCCATCATTGGATTAAATTCATGTAAACTTACTACAACATCTTTTAATTCTTGGAAAGTCATACCCATTTCTTTTGCTAAACTTTCAATTTCTTCGTCTGTATGTGGTAAGAATTCATGTAGAGGTGGATCTAATAAACGAATAGTTACAGGGTAACCTTTCATTGCTCTAAATAATCCTTCAAAATCTCCTCTTTGCATTGGAAGAATTTTGTTTAATGCTTTTTCCCTTTGTTCAGCTGTTTTAGAAACTATCATTTCACGTATAGCTGCGATTCTTTCTGGAGCAAAGAACATGTGCTCTGTACGGCATAATCCTATACCTTGTGCACCAAAGTTATAAGCAACTTCTGCATCTCTTGGAGTATCAGCATTTGTTCTAACTTCCATTTGACGGTAGCTATCTGCCCATCCCATTAATTTAGCAAAATCTCCTGATACGGTTGCATCAACGGTATCAATTTTTTCTCCATAAACATTTCCTGTAGAACCATCTAATGAAATATAATCACCTTCATGATATACATTTCCTTGTGGGTCTTTAAATTCTTTTGCTTCTTCATCAACAACTAGTTCTCCACATCCTGCCACACAGCATGTACCCATACCACGTGCAACAACTGCAGCATGTGATGTCATACCACCACGAACTGTTAATATACCATGGCATACGTTCATACCATCAATATCTTCTGGTGAAGTTTCAAGTCTTACTAATATTAAGTCTTTTTCTCCTGCTTCATGCATTTCAACTGCTCTATCTGCTGTAAATACAACTTTACCTGTTGCAGCACCTGGTGAAGCAGCTAGTCCTTTTGCTACTGGTTTTGCAGCTTTTAATTTAGCTTGGTCAAAATTTGGATGTAATAATTGGTCTAATTGGTTTGGCTCAACTCTTAAAACTGCTTCTTTTTCTGTAATCATACCTTCATTAACTAAATCTACGGCAATTTTTAAAGCTGCATTAGCTGTTCTTTTACCATTTCTTGTTTGTAAGAAGAATAATTTTCCTCTTTCAATTGTAAATTCCATATCTTGCATGTCTCTATAGTGTTTTTCTAATTCATTAGCATATTTTACAAAATCTTCATATGCTTGTCTATTTGTTTCTTGTAGAGTTGCAATTGGTTGTGGTGTTCTAATACCTGCAACAACATCTTCACCTTGTGCATTCATTAGGTATTCACCAAATAATTTATTTTCACCTGTAGCTGGGTTACGTGTAAATGCAACACCTGTACCACAGTCATCTCCCATGTTTCCAAAAACCATTTCTTGAACATTAACTGCTGTTCCCCAGTCTCCTGGTATATCATTTAATCTTCTATATGTTATAGCTCTTGGGTTGTTCCATGAACGGAATACTGCTTTTACCGCTTCTTTTAATTGTACTACTGGATCAGATGGGAATTCTGAACCATGTTCTTTTAAATAAATTCCTTTAAAGGTAGAAACTAATTCTTTTAAATCTTCTGCTGTTAATTCAGTATCTAGTTCAACACCTCTTTTTTCTTTCATCTCATCAATTGCTTTTTCAAATAATGGTTTTGGAATTTCCATTACAACATCACTGAACATTTGAATAAATCTTCTGTAACTGTCATATGCAAATCTTTCATTTTTAGCTGCAATTGTTTTAATTACTTCATCATTTAAGCCAAGGTTTAATATTGTATCCATCATACCTGGCATAGATGCTCTTGCACCTGAACGTACAGATACTAATAATGGATTTTCTGTATCTCCAAATTTCTTTCCAGAAATTTCTTCCAATTTTGAAAGTGCTTCAAAAATTTGGTCTTCAATCTCTTTAGAAATTGTTTCTCCATCTTCATAATATTTTGTACATGCCTCGGTTGTTACTGTAAAGCCTTGTGGAATTGGTAAACCTAAATTAGTCATTTCTGCTAAGTTAGCACCTTTTCCTCCTAGTAATTCTCTCATACTAGCATTTCCTTCTTTAAATAAGTAAACATACTTGTGACTCATAAAGTTTGAACCTCCTTTAAAATTTTATGTATTTTATTTTAAAATAAAATACTTTTTAGTTAGACATTCATTATAACTTGCTAACGTTACATATTATACCTTTAAAATTGAAAAAAGTAAATACATTTTAAAAATTTTAACCTTCTTTAAGTGTAAAATTGATATAATATCGCTTTTTTTATATTTTTATGTTATAATTGTGTATAAAAAGAGTTCCTAACTAGGAACTCTTTTTCTTATTACTCTTTCATATGTTTTGCCTTATGTTCTTCTGTCTCTTTGTAAATATTAAGTTTAACCAGAATTGGATATACTTTAGTACCAAATGGTATCATTAAAATATCTTCTTTCTTTAAAATTTTCATAATAAATATTATTAACACATAGATAATTACACCTAAAATAATTGAGATTACTGTGCTTAAAGATTGCCCCATAACTGTATTCATCCATTGATTTGCAAAGTAAACGGATATCCCCATTAAAACTCCTGCTATTATTGGTCCTAAAATCATCCTTCCAAATTTAAAATACAGTTTTATGTTTTTATTTAATACAATAATGCATATTATAAACACAATTGCTTGTGCTACAATTGAACTTATTCCAGAACCATTTATGCCTATGTCTGGATTGCTAATTAAAGCAATATTTAGCCAAAGTTTAATAAATACTGATATAAGTACTGCTATTGCAGGTACATAATTTTTGCTTATGCCATATAGTCCACCAGTAATAGTTTGATTTAATGCCACAAGTACCATTGATATAGAACATAGTATTAATAAACTTGCCCCATCAGATGCTGTTGGATAAATTAGATTCAATATTGGTTGAGCAAGTGCTATAAATCCGCAGGCACAAGGTATTATGATTAATAAAGAGGCAAACATTGAAAATGTCATCCTTTTAGATGCTGTTTCGTAATCTTTTTGTGCTAGTGAACTGGAAATTGCTGGAACTAGTGCAGTTGAAAAAGCAATATTAATAGCTATTGGCATAGCTGTTAAAGTATCTACTTTTGATAAAATTCCTGTCATATTCATTGCAAATGCTTCTAGTTCTTCTCTTATTGGGTATATTCCTGCAAATGCACTTTGTATACACCTACTTACTGTTGTACTATCTATTAATGGACTTATTATTGATATAACAGAACTAATAGTAATTGGTATGGAAAGTATTAATATTGTTTTTAATAATTGTTTTGTAGATTTGTTTTCTTCTGGAGAAACCCCATTAATATCTACTTTTAATTTTCTTTTTTTGTAATATGTTATTAAATATATAAATGTAAGTACTATCGCAAGTGTTGTTGACAAATTGCCACCAGCAGCCATTATATATGGTTCTTTACCAATTAATGCATATACAAATGTAATAGATAAAACACAATTTAAAAATTGTTCTATAACTTGTGAATAGCTAGTTGGCTTCATATCATTAAGCCCTGCAAAATATCCCCTAAAAACTGCTGATATTGCTACAAATACCACCGCTGGCGCTAATACTTGCATAACATATTTAATATCTGAAACATTATATACAACATTGGAAATTGCTTCTGCACCAAAGAATAATATTAATGATAGTGCAAAACCTATTGTTGTAAAAAATGTCATACATATTTTAAAGATACGTTGTGCCCCTTTGTTATCTCCTATTGCTACTCTTTCTGATACTAATTTTGAAACAACATTTGGTATTCCAATAGATGATAGTGCTAGTAGTAAAGAATATATTTGATATCCCGCAGAATAATATCCTAGCCCAGTATTTCCAAAACCAGGTGCATTAGTTATAACTAATTTATATATAAATCCAAGTATTTTTACCATTATTTGAGAAAACATAAGAACAAGGACATTTTTCATAAAAGATGCCCCTTTTTTCTTTTTTGTATTTTCATCAATTATTTCTTCCTGCTCCATTCATTTCCTCTTTCAAAAAAAATAATGTATAACCAATATAGATTATACACTATTTGTTTTTTACTTTTCAATACTTATTACCAAATTTTACATTGCTTCTTCATACAATTTCATAAAGTCCTCTTTTGAAACTTCTCTTGGATTGCCTGGTTTGCAAGGATCTTCCATTGCTTTTTCAGAAAGCATTTCAATATCTTCTTCTTTTCCTCCTACATCTTTTACAGTTTGAGTAATACCTACTTTTTCAGATAGTTCTTTTATTTTTTCGCAAAATGTATTAATCACTTCTTCTTTAGTAAATTTAGTAGCATCTGTATGGAAAGCTTGTGTTAAAATTTCCCTATATTCTTCATAGCTTACTTCTCCATTAAATTTCATTACTGTTGGAAGTAAAATAGCATTTGCTAAGCCATGTGGTGTATCATATACGGCGCCTAATTGATGAGCCATAGAGTGTACAATACCAAGTCCTACATTTGAAAAAGCCATTCCTGCAATATATTGGCCTAGCCCCATATTATTAATTGCTTCTTGATTTCTTTCATTAACAGCCTTTTCTAAATTATCGTAAATTAGTTGTATGGCTTTTATTGAAAACATTTGTGACATTGTATTTCTATTTTTAGTAATATATCCTTCTATTGCATGTGTTAACGCATCCATTCCTGTTGAAGCTGCTATAGACTTTGGCATAGATGCCATAAGTTCTGTATCAACAATTGCTATTATTGGAATATCATGTTCATCTACACAAACCATTTTTATTTCTCTTTGTGGATCTGTAATTACATAATTAATTGTAACTTCTGCTGCTGTTCCTGCTGTTGTTGGTAAAGCAATAATTGGTAATCCCTTATTTTTTGTGTTAGATGCCCCATTTAAAGATACAATATCACTTCTATCTGGGTTTGTCATAACTATAGAAATAGCTTTTGCTGTATCTATACTAGAGCCTCCACCAATTGCAACTATTAAATCAGCTTCCATTTCTTTGCATAATTTTAAACCTTGATTTACATTTTCTATTGGTGGATTTGGTAATACATCATGAAATACTTTATATTCGATATTTGCTTCATCTAATAAATCTGTTACTTTTTTGCTTACTCCTACCTCATATAAAGATTTATCTGTAACAACTAACACTTTGTTAAATCCTCTATTTTTTATTTCTTCTGTCAAAACACTTCTTGCATTTTCTCCAAAATAAGATGTTTCATTTAATACAAATTTTGTAACTGACATTTTATTTTCCCTCCTACATTTTACATAAATATATCAATTGCATATTATAAAATATACAATTGATATTTTTTATCTTTTTAATAATATTATAATATGTTTTTCAAAATAACAGTTTTCATCCTACTCATTTCTTGTAATGTTGTTAGCACACCTTCATTGCCAATGCCACTATGTTTCCAACCACCAAATGGCATTTCAAATGAACGATAGAAGCTTGCACCATTTACAATCGCTCCTCCACATTCTAGTTTATTTGCAATTTTTACTCCTAAAGAATAATCTTTAGTAATAACACATCCGCATAAACCATATGAAGATTGATTTGCTATTTCGATTGCTTCTTCGACTGTATCAAATCCAATTACCGGAACAACAGGTCCAAATACTTCCATATCTTTAGCTATATCCATATCCTTGGTTACATTAGCTAAAATTGTTGGATAATAATATGCATCTTCCCTTTTTCCACCACATACTAATGTAGCTCCTTGCTCAATTGTTTTATTTACTTGTTCTTCTATTCTTTTTGCTGCATTAATATTAATCATTGGTCCCATATCAGTATCTTCTAAAGCTGGATTACCTACTTTAATACTATTTATCAATTCTTTCATTCTTTCTATAAACTCTGCTTTTCTACTATTATGAATTAAAAATCTTTTACTTGCACAGCAAACTTGTCCACCATTATATAGCCTTCCCCATTTAGCCTCTTGAATTGCTAAATCCATATCTCCATCTTCTAGGAAGATAAATGCATCATTTCCACCTAATTCTAACATAACATGTGTTAAATTCTTAGATGCTGTTCCCATAGTTTGAATTCCTGCTGCTGTACTACCTGTTAAAGAAACTAAATGTACTCCAGGATGAGCAGCTAATGCTTGCCCTGCAACTGGTCCATCACCTGTTAACACTTGTATACAACCTGCAGGCACACCTGCTTCTAGCATCAATTTTACATATTCAATTAATGTTAATGGATTGTAATTAGATGGTTTTACTATAATACTATTTCCCATCATAAGTGCTGGTGGAACTTTTTGGCAAAATAAATCACTTGGGAAATTAAATGGAATAATTGCAGCTACTACCCCTAAAGGTTCCCTTTGTATTATTTGCATTGTTTTTTCCTGACCTGCTTCTGTTCCTGCCGGAATACTTTCTCCATATAAGTGTTTTGCTCTTTCTACAAAACCACGTACACCAATTCTTACATTTGCAATCTCAGCTCTTGCTTCTTTTATTGGCTTTCCTGTTTCTTCAGAAAGTAATTTTGCAAGTCTTTCTTTATCTCTTTCCACTAAATCAACAAATTTATATAAAATATCCGCTCTTTCATGTATTGGCCTTTCAGCCCATTTTTTTTGTTCTATTTCTGCCACTTTAACGGCTTTATCAACATCTTCCAGAGTAACATTTGGTACAGTATCTATTAATTCTTGTGTTGCTGGGTTTACAACTTCTATTGTTGCTCCGTTAGACGCCTCAAGCCATTCATATCCAATTAAATTTTTCATATTATTTCCTCCTTTGGTATATTCTATACAACATTGAGTATCATCTTCTCGCCTTATCATTTTCACAATACTTCCCATATTGTTTGATGTTCATTTGCCAAAACCTGTAAATGATAACATTAGTCCACCGCAGGTATTAGCTCCGTGGTCTGCAACACCATATTCTCCAAAAGTAAATATTGTCATAAAAGGTACTCCTTTTGTTTCTTTCTTTAATTGTGCTACAACTTCGTCTATTCTATCACCTATTCCTAATTTTCTTCCTCCACAGTGAACTAACAAATATGCTCCTACTTCATCATCCAATTCTTTATTTACCTCTTTTACTGCTTTTCCTGTAGATTTAATTAAATCATCTACAGTAGTTTCCATTTGAATTACTGCTGTATTTACTGCTAAATGGTTGCCTATGTTCATTGAGTAATCTTCATTTCCGCCCATTGGATGGCGTATTGCCACCAAATCTCCCAATCTATCTTTTACTCCTAATGGTGCTAAAATAGTTTCTGTTAATAGGTTTCCTCCCATTAAATTCTTTACATTTTTACCTGTCCACTCTGCATACTTTTTGAGTGCTGGTACTCCATCAATTTCTTGTAATGTTCTTTTTCCTTCTAACTTTGTAATTATTCCAGAATTTGTAGTTTCATGATATGCTCCTGTGTAAATGTTTGCCATTGGTTTATCTGTGTAGAAAAATGCCACTGCAACACCTTCAGAAAATACAGTCTCATTTGTGTAAATTTTCCAGTTTCCTTCTACAGTATTATCTGCTGCACTACCACCAAAGAAAGGAACTCTTCCAATTACATCTTCAATTCCTTTTAAGTAGTCTTCTTCTTCTCCAGGGTTTGCAACCATATAGAAATACGCTGGCGTTTCTGTTCTTCCTGCATTTTCCATAGCTTTTTGTGCCACTTTTTTTCCTGTTTCTCTAGCTGATCTTGACTTTTTAGAACCTGCCACACCAACTGTAGTATCTGGGTCTCCTATTGCCATAATTCCTACAAATCCATTTTCTGATGAAATAAATCCATCAGGTACTATAATACCTCCACTTGATGTACAACCTATTATTGGTGCTGTACCTAGTTCTTCTTTTGCCCCATCCAATACTTTGTCTACATTATTCTCACAAGATGTATATAAAAATGCCACCTTTGTTTGAACTAAATCCACAACAGCTTTAGCTGCTGCTTCCCTTCCTGCGGCCTCACTTTTTGCATCTGTACTCCAACCTATGTTTGATTTTAACATAATTAAATCCTCCTTCGTAAATATATTTTTTTTATTATATACTAAATTAAAAAATATTTGTATAGTTTTTTGTAAAATTTTGGTGAATTTTATTTTAAAATTTTATTTTTTCACTAATCCATCCATTTAATTCATCAATACTTACTCTTATTTGTTCCATTGTGTCCCTATCACGAATTGTTACCATATTATCTTCTAATGTATCAAAATCAATTGTAACACAATATGGAGTTCCTATTTCATCTTCTCTTCTATAGCGTTTTCCTATACTTCCCGCCTCGTCATAATCACACATAAAGTCTTTTGATAATTTTTCATATACTTCTTGTGCTTTTTCGCTTAATTTTTTAGAAAGTGGTAGTACTGCAACTTTGTATGGCGCCAATGCTGGATGCATATGTAATACAACTCTTGTATCTCCTTCTGCAATTTTTTCTTCTTCATAGCTATTACATAAGAACGCTAGTGCTACGCGGTCACAGCCTAATGAGGGCTCAATACAATATGGTATAAATTTTTCTGCTGTTTCTTGGTCTGCATATGTAAAATCTTCGCCAGAATATTGGGCATGTTGTTTTAAGTCATAATCAGTTCTATCCGCAATGCCCCACAATTCTCCCCAACCAAATGGGAATAAAAATTCAATATCTGTAGTTCCAGTACTATAAAATGATAATTCTTCTTTGCTGTGGTCTCTTAACCTTAGGCTTTCTTCTTTCATACCTAAATTTAATAGCCAATTTCTGCAAAAATTTCTCCAATATTCAAACCACTCCATATCTGTTCCTGGTTTACAAAAGAATTCTAGTTCCATTTGCTCAAATTCACGTGTTCTAAATGTAAAGTTACCAGGTGTAATTTCATTTCTAAAAGATTTACCAATTTGTGCAATTCCTAGTGGCAATTTTCTTCTTGTTGTGCGAAGTACATTTTTAAAATTAACAAAAATTCCTTGTGCAGTTTCTGGGCGTAAATAAAGTTCAGAAGTTGTATCTTCTGTAACCCCCTGAAATGTTTTAAACATTAAATTAAATTTTCTAATAGGTGTAAAATCTTCTTTACCACAATCTGGGCAAGTAATATGATTTTCTTTGATAAAATTTATCATTTCCTCATCTGACATACCATCTGCTATCATGTCTTTTCCATTTTCATGTGCCCAATCTTCTATCAATTTATCTGCTCTGTGTCTTGTTTTACAGCTTTTACAGTCAATTAGTGGGTCACTAAAGCCACCAACATGGCCAGAAGCTATCCATGTTTTTGGATTCATCAAAATAGCAGCATCTAGACCTACATTATATTTGCTTTCTTGTACAAATTTTTTCATCCAAGCTTTTTTTATATTGTTTTTAAACTCCACACCAAGTGGACCATAGTCCCAAGAATTTGCTAGTCCTCCATAAATCTCAGAACCAGGATAGATATATCCCCTTGATTTGCATAAATTCACAATTTTTTCCATAGTTAATTCAGACATAAAAAATCCCTCTCTTTTTTCTTTTTCAATTGTTAATATCTTACTATCTTTTTACACCATTGTCAATAATTGATAAAATTTATTAATATTCTCTTTTCTTTTTTTTGATAATAAGGTATAATAATCATGCTTAATAATTTGCGAATATGCTGGAACTGGCAGACAGGCACGTTTGAGGGGCGTGTGCTTTATAGCGTGTGGGTTCAAGTCCCACTATTCGCACCATTTTAAAATATATAATAATTTATGGGGGTACTTATGAAAGAAGAATTTATAGCACTATTAAAATCAGTAAATAGAGAAGGAATTGATAAATTAATAAATTTTATTGAAAAATCTGATTTTTACAAAGCACCTGCAAGCACCAAGTTTCATGGTAATTATGAAGGTGGACTATTAGAACATAGCTTAAATGTATATCATTTGTTAAAGGAAAAATTATCAAATAAGCCATATTCAGATATTATAAAAGTTTCTGATGAGACTATTATTGTAATTTCTTTGCTACACGACCTTTGCAAAACAAATTATTATATTGTAGATTATCGCAACAAAAAAAATGCTGATGGAGTATGGGTTAAAGAGCCATATTACACTGTAAATGATACTATACCATATGGACATGGTGAAAAATCTGTTATGATGATTAGTAAATTTATAGAACTTAGTATGGAAGAAATGTATGCTATTCGTTGGCATATGGGCTTTACTGAGCCAAAAGAATTATATGGCACAATAAGCAATGTATATGAAAAATTTCCTCTAGCTTTAGCTTTACATGAGGCAGATTTGGAAGCCACATATTTAGTTGAATCTAGAAACAAATAAGTTGGTAGAAACTATGAAATTAAGTTATAAAGTGCAAGAACAAAATAAATATAGTACAATAAAAGAAGTCTTGAAAATAGAATTTTCTATTTCTGATAGACTTCTATTAAAATTGAAAAAATTGCAAAAAATAGCTTTGAATAATAACTTGGCATATGTCCATACTCAGGTAAAAACAGGCGATTTAGTTGAGTGTGACTTAAGTTATGCAGAGGATAACTCAAATATTGTTCCTATAAAAATGGAGTTGGATATAGTATATGAAGATGAAGGGTATTTAATAGTTAATAAGCCCTGCGGAATTCCAGTTCATCCATCTATTAATCACTTTTCATATAGTATATCAAACGGGATACGTTATTACTTTGATAAAATTGGGCTTCATAAAAAAATAAGACCAGTTAATCGCCTTGATAAAGATACTACCGGACTAGTTATTTTTGCTAAAAATGAATATATACAAGAGTGTTTAGTTAGGCAAATGCAATCTAAAGATTTTGTAAAAAAATATATTGCAATTGTAGAAAGTCATTTAGAAAAATCATGCGGAAGTATTGAGGCACCACTAGCTAGAAAAAAAGAAAGCATTATAGAAAGATGCGTCAGAAGTGACGGAGAAAACGCTATAACACATTATAGAGTTTTAACCTATGATGAAATTAATAAATTATTTTTATGCAAAGATACAGCAGTTAAGCCTTTTGATATTGTAGAGTGCATACTTGAAACTGGAAGAACTCATCAAATTCGTGTACATTTTGCATATATTGGTCATCCTCTATTGGGAGATACTTTATATGGAAATCCTTCTACTTGTATTAATAGACAAGCTCTACACTGTTACTTTTTAAGTTTCATCCATCCCATTTTAAAAACTAAAGTAAAATATTTTTGTGAGTTACCTGATGACATGAAAAATATTATATAGTAATCTTGCCACTTCAAAAATCTTCTTACTCAATAGAAAAAAGACAGATGCTATCTGCCTTTTTTCATGTGTCATAGTAAATCTATAAGCCGGGTTCTGTCTAGGATGGTCATTTATCTAGTACTTACATTACTGCAAGCATCATGCCACCAAATTAGAAGACGGCGAGTAGCCTTAACCTTCTTTCTCGGTGTTGCTCCAGATGGGGTTTACACAGCCTAATATGTCACCATATTAGCGGTAGGCTCTTACCCTGCCTTTTCACCCTTACCTATTAATGGCGGTTATTTTCTGTTGCACTTTCCTTAAGGTCACCCTCACTGGACGTTATCCAGCATCATTACTCTATGGAGCCCGGACTTTCCTCGTACGCCGCCTTTCGACCTTGCTATACGCGACCATCCAACTTACTACAACACTTATTATACAACATTTTTAAGATAAAAGCAAATCTTATACCCTTATTTTCTCCATCTTATACCCTTATTTTCTCCATCAAATTTTGATATTCTATAACAAAAATATTAGTATTTTGTAATTCTACTGCCCTGATTAATTCATTTATTAATACATAGCTTTGGCTTATCGCGTTTTTGTCACCGAAATTTTGATTAACACTATTTAACAAATTGCTAATAAGTTTATTTGCTTCTGTTAAATAATTTTTAGCTTCACCCCATTTGTTATTTAAAGCTTTTGCATATGCTGTTACAACATTACTTTTTATTTGTAATATCTCACTTTCTCTACTATCAGAATTATAGTTTTTACTATACTGAGGTAATAAATTATATAAGCTTGCAATTGCTTCCATTGTTCTTTCTTTGTCCTGTTTTTCTATGTTTTGCATGCTTTCATTTAAATAATCACTAAATTTTAAAACTAGGTTTCCATCTATATTTAAAGAAGTTAAATCGATGCTTACTGTATTCCATGTTTGATATAAGTCTTCTGTTTGTTTTTGTATTTCTTCCCATTTTATATCTTGACTATTAAATTTTTCTAATAAAGATGAAATATCTTTATCTAAATAAACAATTTCTTCATTCACCTTATCTTGTAAACTAGGCTTTTGTTTCTCACTATTTGCAAATACCATTATTGAAGATAATACTAATAGTATTACTGCTACACTTATTATTAATATAAAAACAATTTTCTTCATAGCAAATTCTCCATTAATTTTTTATATTTTTAGTGTAACCTAAAAAATTGCCTTTTATTCTCAAGTATAAATATTTTTGTTTTTATAAATACTAATAATGTAAAAAAATATAATTTAGGAGAGAAAAATGTATGCAGTTATAAAATTATATAGTGATAAAATTGGTGAAATATCTTCATTTTTAACGCATTTTTATAAAAATAAAACAGCCATAGAAAATGAATTTCTATGGCAAAAAGAGTATGAAAATCCTCTTGAAATGGCAGATATGATTAGTGCTTTAATTGAAAATCAAGATGATTACAAAATAAACATGTGGATAAGCTTGGATAAAGACCTTTTTATTAATGTTACACCAAATAATGCAGATGATATAATTAGATATTTATATGAAAGATATCCATATTGAAGATTATTTTTCTAAAATAATTGTTACAGGACCATCATTTTGCAATGTTACTTGCATATCTGCTCCAAATTCTCCTGTAGCTACTTTTTTAATATTTTCTTTTTTGCATTGCTCTACAAAATATTCATATAATTCATTTGCAAAATCCGGCTTAGCGGCTGTAGTAAAACTTGGTCTATTACCATGGCTACAATCTGCATATAATGTAAATTGTGAAATTATTAAAAGCTCACCATCTATATCTTGAATTGATAAGTTCATTTTTTGATTCTCGTCTTCAAAAACTCTTAGATGAATTAATTTTTGCACCAAAAAATCGGCAATCTCTTTAGTATCAGTAGGCGCAATACCTATCAGCACTAAAAAACCGTTATCTATTTCTCCAATTACTTTGTTTTCTACTACTACATTTGCTTTTTTTACTCTTTGTATTACTAATTTCATTTTATATTTCCTTTTTTAAAATTTATTCTTCGTCATCAGTAGGATATGCATCCATATGCTGTCTTAAAGTTTTATCTTCTTCATCAGTTGTTACAAGTGTTGCAGAAGTATTATTTCCAGTATTTTCTTTATGCTTTTGCTCATGTCCGCAATTAGGGCAATATTTAAACTCATAGTAAATTTCATAATGGCATTCCGGGCATTGTTTTAACTTTTTTAGTTTTAATATTTCCATACGTAAATTTTCATTTTCTTCTGCTAGTGTATTAATTGCAGAACAATTTGTAAATAAATCGCTTTCTATTTTTATGTCTTCTTTTAATAGATATTTTTCATAAACCGTCTTTCCTATATCCTCATATAACTCTTGTATCTTGTTTTTGTTTTGTACCATTTTTGCTTTTAATTTCATTTCTTTTGTAATTTTGCTCGCTTGTTTACTAGCTGCACAATAAGTATTTACAGCAGTTTTAGTAATTTTATCCATAATATTTTCCATAATATTCCTCCAATTTAAATTTAATTTATATTGTTATTATGAAATAATATATCAAAAAATATACTTTTATTCGCATTTTTTTTCGCGAGTCATTAATTTTAAAACAGCTTCTCTTGGGCTTAAATTATTATATAAAACATCATATACAGTTTGCACAATAGGCATTTCTATGTTGTATTTTTGCGCAAGCTTATGTGCAACCTCAATATTATCAACGCTTTCAATTGTCATACCAACTTCTTTTCTTGTTTCTTCTAGAGTTAATCCTCTACCAATACATTTGCCAGCTTTTCTATTTCTGCTATGCTCACTTAAACATGTAACAATTAAGTCTCCTAAGCCAGATAAACCATAAAAAGTATTATGCTCTCCCCCCATTGCAACTCCCAATCTTGAAATTTCAGTTAAACCTCTTGAAATTAATGCTGCAAATGTATTGTCACCCAAATTAAGCTCTGCAGCAATACCAGCACAAAATGCAATAATATTTTTTAAGGCTCCACCTAGTTCAACTCCTTGTATGTCAGAACTGGTGTAAATTCTCATATTTTCGTTCATTAATGTATCTTGAATTAAATATTGTACATCATAATATTTTGAAGCAATTACAATTGCTGTTGGTGTTCCAATAGAAACTTCTTCTGCATGGCTAGGACCAGAAAATGCTCCAATTTTCACATTTGGAATTTCTTCTTTTGCCACATCACTTAATGTTGATAAACTTTCTAATTCAAAACCTTTAGAACAAATAATAACAGGTTGATTAGTAATATACTGTTTATATTTTTTTAAAGTTTCCCTAAAAAATTTAGATGGTGTAACATGTAAAATAATGTCTGAGCCTTCCACAGCTTCTTTTATATCAACTGTGCAATAAATGCTATCTGGCATTTGTGCCATTGGTAAAAATTTGCATTTTTTTTCTTTATTTATTAAATCTGCTTCTTCTTGTGAAAAAGACCATATTTTCACATTATGTCCCATTTTAGAAGCATGTATAGCCAGAGCACAGCCCCAGCTTCCACTTCCTATTATACAAATATTTTTCATTTTCTTAATTATTTCCTCTCTTTACAATCTATTTTTTTAAACTTATCTTGCTCTCAGTACCATTTAGTATTCTTTTTATGTTGCTTCTATGATTGAATATAACAAAAAGGGCTACAATAATACTAAAAATCAAATAACTCCAATTTGTACTCTCTGCAACAATATAGTTTTGATTAATAAATAAAACTAATACCGGAAATAAAATTGCTGCAGCAATTGAACCAATTGAAACTCTCCTTGTTAAAATCATTAAAATCAAGGCAAATACTAAACAAATAAGTCCAATTTGCCAGTTTATCATTAATAAAACACCTAATGAAGTGGCAATACCTTTTCCACCTTTAAATTTAAAGAATACTGGAAATGTATGACCTAAAATAACAAATACACCAGCTATTTGTACTAATAATGCATTATCTAATCCTTGTATTATTCTACCTGCTAGCAGTGCTATTAAAATAGCTACTACTCCTTTTAATATATCACATATTAATGTAATAATCGCTGCTTTTTTCCCAACAGTTCTTAATACATTTGTGCTTCCTGCATTTCCACTGCCTTTTTCTCTTACATCAAATCCTGCCATTCTTTTGCTAATAATTACTGAAAAACTAATACTACCTAATAAATAAGCTAAAATTGCAACTACAATATATGTTGCCATAAAAATCACTCTCCTTTATATAATTTTAACAAAATATTTCTATTTTGCATTAAAATCATCACTTTTTTCTCTTGCAATCATCCTAACTGGTGTGCCTGTAAGTCCAAATTCTTTTCTAATCTGATTAACTAAATATCTCTCATATGAAAAATGAAACAACTTTTTATCATTTACAAAGACTATAAATGTTGGTGGCTTTGTTTGTGCTTGTGTCATATAAAAGATTTTAAGTCTTCTTCCCTTATCCGTTGGTGGCTGAACTATTGTTACAGCCTCATTAAGTACATTATTTAACACTGAAGTTGAAACTCTTAAAGCATTTTGACTAGCTACCATATTAATCATTTCATATAATTTATTTACTCTTTGTCCAGTTTTAGCAGAAATAAATAATATTGGTGCATATGATAAATATGATAATTTTTCATAAACATCTTTTTTGTACTTTTCCATTGTATTATTATCTTTTTCAACTTCATCCCATTTATTAACTACAATAATAACACCTTTTCCTGCCTCATGAGCCTCTCCTGCAATTTTAGTATCTTGTGCGGTTACACCTTCTTTTGCATCAAGCATCAAAATACATACATCTGCTCTTTCAATTGCAAGCAAACTTCTTACTATACTGTATTTTTCTAAATTATCATTTATCTTGCTTTTTCTACGAATTCCTGCTGTATCAATAAAAACATATTTACCAAATTCGTTTTGAAATTCCGAATCAACCGCGTCCCTTGTAGTACCTGCAATATCACTTACAATTACTCTATTTTCTCCCAAAATTTTATTAATTAAAGAAGATTTTCCCACATTTGGCTTACCAATAACTGCTACTTTTATAACATTTTCTTCATCTTCTTCATCAGTTTTTTCTGGTAATTTTTCATATATAGCATCAAGCACATCTCCTATTCCCTTAGCATTTACACTAGATACTGCATATGGCTCACCAATTCCTAAATTATAGAATTCATATAATTCATCAGGTGTTTTTCCAAAAGTATCAGATTTATTGCATACTAGTACTATTGGCTTTTTAGACTTTTTAAGCATTAGAGCAATGTCATGGTCAGCTGCAGTAACACCTTGCTTAATATCTGTTAAAAACACTATTACATCTGCAATGTCAATTGCAATATCTGCTTGCATACGCATTTGAGAAAGAATAATGTCATCCGACTCTGGCTCAATTCCGCCTGTATCAATTAATGTAAAATTTCTACCTCTCCAATTTGCTTCTGCATAAACTCTATCTCTGGTAACACCCGGTGTATCTTCTACAATAGAAATACGTTTACCAACTATATAATTAAAAAATGTAGATTTTCCTACATTTGGTCTTCCTATTATTGCTACTATTGGTTTTGACATTTTTTCACCTACTAATCTTATAACTTTCTTTACACATTTTACTATATTGCAAAAAAAATAGCAAGATAAATCTTGCTATTTGACTAAGTATTCACTGTAAATTGGGGACTGTCCCTAAAGAGACACTAGTAAAATGACCTGTTCCAAATTACCCACAAATGGGTAAAAAAGGACTGCCCTAATTAAGACAGAATTTTTATTTCTGCTTCTGTAAGTCCTGTTATTTCAATAATTGTTTCAATTGGAATTTTCTTTTCTAGCATCTTTTTGGCAACATCTAATTTTTCCGCTGTTCTTCCTTCAGCCTTTCCATCTCTTTTTGCCTCATACATGCGCTGCTCATTGTCTCTCCTAGCTATTTCTGCATTTAACGCTTCCCTTCTTATTCTTTCATCTTGACTTATTCTTTCTAGTTCTTCTCCTGCTTCTTTTATGTCTTCATTTTCTTCCATTATTCTCTTTACCTCCTTATCCCCTGGATTATCCAAAAACATCATCCATTGTAAGGTCTCGTCTTTTTTATTTCTTTTATATTCTTCTATTGCTTTTGGTACCTCAATTATATGTAATTCACAAAAGCTTGTCAAGATTTTCTTTTTATATTCTTCCTCTCGTAACTGCCATTTTGTATGGGATTTAGCGATTTCTTTAAATTCTGGTAATTTATCGTCTAGTATAATTATACTTATTGTCTTTCTTAAATTTTGGTATCTATTTCCTATTTGCAAATTTGCTGTATACATTTTTGCCCAGTAGTATAAAAATCTTTCTATCATTTTTTCATGGGTATATAGCTGCATTTCTATGTCACACTCTACATTATCATTAATTACTGCTCTTATATCTACTCTACCATTTTTATCTTCTTTATTATCATTTAATAAATCTTTTCTTTTGTCTAAGTCTATTTTTTGTATTTTGATTTTTAGTATGTCTTCTAACATTGCTTTTGTTATTTTCTCCCTTCCTTGTGAGAATAGCGTTTGAAATACTACGTCATTTTTTGGTCCTAGTAAATCATATTTTTTCTTTCTTGAATT
>CALXVE010000009.1 GCA_944391885.1 uncultured Clostridia bacterium
GGGCCGTATCTCAGTCCCAATGTGGCCGTTCAACCTCTCAGTCCGGCTACTGATCGTCGACTTGGTAGGCCGTTACCTTACCAACTATCTAATCAGACGCAAGGCCATCTTACAGCGGATTGCTCCTTTCCCACTGATATCATGTGATATCTATGGCATATGCGGTATTAGCAATGATTTCTCATTGTTATTCCCCTCTGCAAGGCAGGTTCCTTACGCGTTACTCACCAGTCCGCCACTAACCTCTTCTAAATGTAAACATTCAGATTTGGTCCGTTCGACTTGCATGTCTTATGTGCGCCGCCAGCGTTTATCCTGAGCCAGGATCAAACTCTCAATTTATTCTCTTATCGAAAAAATAAACTGCGTATTGCTTTGTAAAACTTTGCACTACTCGTTTCTTTTTCGAAAATTATATTTTCTTTGAGTTCTTTGACTCTCTTATTTTTCTGGCTGTGATTTCTCACTTGCTTTTTATTGGTTTTCTCAAAGGTTTATTGTTTACTTTTCAATGTGCTTAGGTTCTGCTAATACAGAACGAATTCTATTGTACTACTTTCAAATTCAAAAGTCAACACTTTTTTTAAATTTTTTGTGAGTAAAAAAATATAAACTAGTAACTGGTGTAAATTTGTTAAAATTGCTTTTCTTTACTAATTTATCTTTTATATTCATTAGTGTTTTTTCTTTAAGATTTCGTACTTTAATTATAATACCATATTGCATAATTAAAGTCAATACATTTTATGTCGATTTTTAAAATTTTTTTAGATTTTTTTCATACTTCTACTAAAATCACATCTTCTCCTATACATTTAATGTTTTCCCACTGTATTACTATGTCATTGCTAGAAGAGAGCATGCTTAAAAATCTATTGCTTCCAGGCACTATTATAGAAGTAATTGTACCTGTTTCTAAATCCGCACATACATCTTGAACAAACCCTAATCTTTTTCCATCTTTTATATTAATAACTTCTTTATGTTTAAAATCCATCCCTTTCTGTCCCATACCAATTCCCCCTATTATTAAATTATATTATTCATCATTTTAAAAAAGTTGCATAAATATGCAACTTTATTTAAAATTTCTTCTAATATGCCCAATTGCTAACCTTTCCAAACGCGATACTTGTGCTTGTGAAATTCCTATTTCTTCTGCGACTTCAACTTGTGTTCTTCCTTCAAAAAATCTCTTATTTATAATCATTTTTTCTTTTTCATTTAATTTTTTCATTGCTTCTGCTATTGCTAAGTTTTGTGTCCACATTTCATCAGTGTTTTTTTTATCACCTATTTGATCTATTAAATAGATGTTTTCTGTATTTTCACTATATGCTGGCTCTTGAAGTGAAACTGGCTCTTGAATTGCATCTAAACTCATTATAACCTCTTCTTTAGTCACATTTAGTTCTTTTGCAATTTCTTCTATTGATGCATCTCTTTGCTGTTCAGTTGATATTTTTTCTTTTACTCCTAATGCTTTATAAGCCAAATCCCTCACAGATCTACTAACTCTAACTGCATTATTATCTCTTAAATATCTTCTAATTTCCCCTACTATCATTGGAACTGCATAAGTAGAAAATTGAACATTTTGTGATAAATCAAAATTGTCTATTGCTTTTATTAATCCAACACACCCCACTTGGAATAAATCATCTACATTTTCTCCTCGTCCCCAAAAGCGTCTAATAATGCTTAATACTAGTCTTAAGTTTCCATTAATGAACTCTTGTCTTGCTTTTTCATCACCTTGTTTTATTTTTTTCATAAGTGTGGTCTTTTCTTCTGGTGTTAGTAATGGCAATTTTGCTGTATTTACACCAGAAATTTCTACTTTGTTCATTAGAAAAACCCCTTCAAAAATAATTTATATTTTCATTATTTCCCAAAGAGGCTTTTACTATTCTATTATCGTATGCCACAATTCGACTTTTCTTGTCACTGTAAACGTAATGCTTTATGGCGACTTTGAAACATTGTGTATAAAATTTCAAATCTCCCACAATTGTATTGTAAAAGTGCAGTCCGCGCAGGCGGAGCGTTAGCGTAGTTCTAGAGCCTTTTTGGCCACTTTACCCATGTCAAAAATTTATTTTTGACATGTGGACGGAAGGCGACAGCAAGGACCAACGTTACAATACAATTGTGGGAGATAATATAATTTATACAAAAGTCGCCATAAAGCACTCCGTTTACAGCACCTAGCCAGTTTTGCTCATGATTTCTTTTTTCATTTTATTTATAATTTTCTTTTCTAAGCGTGATATGTAACTTTGCGAAATTCCGAAGCATATCTGCAACTTCTTTTTGCGTTTTTTCTGTTCCACTAATAAAGCCAAACCTTAATTCCATTATATTTCTTTCCCTATTTGTAAGTTTTTCTATAGAAGCTCTTAATAGTGTTTTATCCACTTCATCTTCTAGCCTTCTTGAAGTAATATCTGGATCTGTTCCTAAAATATCTGATAATAGCAATTCATTTCCATCTCCATCTTGATTTAATGGTTCATCAATTGAAATCTCACCCTTTATTTTATTACTTCTCCTTAAATACATTAGAATTTCATTTTCTATGCACCTAGAAGCATATGTTGCAAGTTTTATATTTTTATTTGTATTAAATGTATTTATTGCTTTCATTAAGCCAATCGTGCCAATTGATATTAAATCTTCTATGCCCACTCCTGTGTTTTCAAATTTTTTAGCTATGTACACAACTAACCTTAAGTTTCTTTCTACTAAGGTTTGTCTAACACTATTGTCACCATTTGATAGTTTTTCTAAAATCTCGCTTTCTTCTTCTGTGCTTAATGGCGGTGGCAAGGTTTGGCTACCCCCTATATAATAAATAGGAAGATTTTCTATCTCATCATTTCCAATATATCTAACATATAATGTGTTAATGCTATCTTTTAATATTTGTAGCAAGTTCATTGCTTTCACTCCTTTCCTCTAATAGGTCCATACCAATCAATGCTGAGTAATTTTTGCCAAGGTTTTGATTGAAAATCCCAATTATAACATTGTTTTTCATATGTGTTTCATCTTCCTTTTCTATTACCACTTGATCAGATTTGAATCCTAGCATTATTCCATTTTGTTTTCCTACTGAAGAAAAAGGTATCATCCTAAATCTTGTAAAAATTTCTTTTTCTTCTACTTGTTCTAATAAGTTTTCCGCCTCACCCCCTATTAATTTATCTATATTATCTAATAATTTTTTTGGAAGTATTGAGTATAGTTCCTGTTTTTCCACCACTATAACTGGCATCCCTGAAATTGGGTCTTTAAGCATATTCCCTGTATCTAGCATTGCCTTTAATTTTAAAGTCTTTTCTTTTATATGTATTTCAATATTATATATTATGTCTTTTTTATGCAGTTTTGTTTTTACAACTTTAAATGCAATATATGTTATTATAAATCCCACAATTCCGCCTAATAGTGCAATTTTTATTGGGTATGTACCTACATAAACTCCATTTCTTATTAAAATATCTTGTGGTCTTACAAAATATAATAAAGCAAATGCTGCGCCCCCAAATGCAAATGAGGTTAAGTAAAATACTACCAATTGTTTTAATAAATTTTTTATATTCTTAGAATTATAGGCTATATGGACCATTAAAACTGATAATAATATTTTCATAGCAAAGCTAGAATAGATTGGAAGAATTTCTATATATGCAATAACTGCATATATTCCACCAAGCATTGCAGATAATACTAATCTTAGTTGTTTCATTTTTAATTTCATTATGTATCCTGTTGCAAATAAAATTATATAATTCATACATAAATTTTCTAGCAAAACTATATCTAAGTATACTGTCATATAATTCCTCACTAATAATTACTGATTTAGTATACTCTTTTAATAGTAAAAAGTCTGTCGCTTTATGGACGAGAATATTGGATTTTATCTACATTTTATTTAAATACACAACAAAAAACGCGAACCTTTTTTAAGATTCGCGTTTTTATTCTATAATATTATTTTATTCCTTGTTTTCTTTTTAAAAATGATGGGATGTCTAAGTTATCTGATGAACTGCTGTTATCTGCTGTAGTTGGGATAGAGTTTAGTTTTTTATCCCATGCTTTATCAATAATATCTCCTACCGGAATAGTTCCTGATAATGGTCCATCTTCTTTTTCAAAGCCTGTAGCAATAACTGTTATGACAATGTCTTCATCTAAGCTTTCATCAATTACCGCACCAAAGATTATGTTTGCTTCTGGGTCCACACTTCTTTGAATTAGTTCTGCAGCTGTATTTACTTCGTGTAGTCCTAAGTTGCTTCCTCCAGTAATGTTAATAATAACTCCTCTTGCTCCTTCAATAGAAGTTTCTAGTAATGGGCTTTGTACAGCTTGTTTTGCTGCATCTTCTGCTCTGTTTTCGCCTGATGCTCTACCAATACCCATGTGTGCCATACCTGTATTTAGCATAATTGTTTTAACATCTGCAAAGTCTAGGTTTACTAATCCTGGAATTGCAATTAAGTCCGATATACCTTGTACACCTTGTCTTAAAACATCATCTGCCATTTTGAAAGCTTCTACAATAGAAGTTTTTCTATCAATTACTTGTAATAGCTTGTCATTTGGAATTACAACTAATGTATCTACTTTACCTTTCATGCTTTCAATTCCGCGTTCAGCTTGTGATAACCTTTTTTTACCTTCAAATGTAAATGGTTTTGTAACAACACCTATTGTTAAAATTCCCATTTCTTTTGCTGCTGCTGCTACTATTGGAGCTGCACCTGTTCCAGTTCCTCCACCCATTCCTGCTGTAACAAATACCATATCTGCTCCGCGTAATGCTTCTGCTATTTCTGTTTTGCTTTCTTCTGCTGCTTGAGCACCAATATCTGGGTTTGCTCCTGCTCCTAAACCTCTTGTTATTTTTTCTCCTATTTGTATTTTAGATGCTGCTTTGGAAAGCAACAAAGCTTGTCTATCTGTATTTACTGCAATAAATTCAACGTTTTTAATGCCTGATTCTACCATTCTGTTTACAGCATTGTTTCCAGCTCCACCTACACCTATTACTTTGATGGTAGCTGTTCCATCTAACATTGTGTTTTCATCAATACTATTATCCATTATCATAAAGTTCATTCCTCCCAATTTTTACGGTATTTGTTACCTATATATTTTTAAAAATTAAAATCTTAAATTATGAATAAAAAAATTCTTTTATTCTTTCCCAAAGAGTTCTAAAAAGCCCTTCTTCTGAATCTGTGTCTATACTGCTTCCTACTGTTTTCGCAAATGGTCTTGATGCAATGTATCTAACTAAACTGTATGCTGTTCTATACTCTGGTCTTACCATGCTTATTAATCTACCTGTTGCAATTTTTACTGGAATATTAAAAATAATTTTACCAGCCACATCGCTTTTGTTAATTGTTGTAATTCCTTGACCAGTTAATATAACATTATTTATTCTAGCTTTAACACCATGTGTTGTTATATCCCTATTTACTAATGAAAAAATTTCTTCAATTCTAGCTTCAATAATTTCTATTAACTCTGAACTTTTAATAATTTTTTTGCCTTCATCATCTTTATATGTAGTTAATAAAATTTCATTATCATTATCTATAAATGACTTTAAAGCTAAAGCATATTGCCTTTTTAGTTTGTCTGCTTCTTCTTCAGATATATTTAAAACTATTGCAATATCCCTTGTAATATTATCTCCACCTACTGGAATTGTGTTTGTATATACAAAATTTGGTCCTTCAAAAACTCCAATATCAGTATTTCCTGCTCCAATATCTAGTAGCATAATATTATCATTTAATTCATTAGTATCTAATACTAGGCTTCTTTGAGCTAATGTAACTGGAACTAGTCCATCAATATCTAAATCTGCTTTTCTAAAAACAGAAGCTAATTGCCTCATATATTCTTTATCTGCTAAAATAACTTGTGCTTTTAATGTAAAGCTTCCGCTTAAGTTACCTACTGGATCTGTAACTTTTTTTCCATTTTCTAAAATAAATTGACTTCCTACAATATCTATAATTTGTTTGCCTTCTGGAACATCAATATCTTTTGCTTGTATAATAGCAGAACCAACGTCTTTTACCGAAATTCCTGCAAATTTATCTTTTGCCTCTTTTACAACACTATTTTGCACAATAGTAATATACTTACCTGGAATAGTAACATATGCTGAATTAATTTTTAAATTAGCATCTGTTTCTGCTTCCTTAATTAATTTACTAATACAGGAAGCAATTTCATTTTCATCTATAATCTTTCCTTTTTGGATTCCATTGCATCTATGACTAGCAGTACAAATGACTTCAATTTGATTAAAATTATTAACCTCTCCAATTACTAAACTTACTTTTGAGGTTCCAATGTCAATTCCTACAATTATATCTCCGATTGCCAAGTTAATTCCTCCATTTTCGCTTCCCCTTTAAATTGTTTTTCAGCTGTTTTTTCTTAGCCGTAGCACAAAAATTAGCATACGGATAAATTATTCGTTTGTACTAATTAATTCAGTCTAAAGAATATTACATTTTAGAAAAAAAGTCAATAGTTTTGTAATAATTTTGTAATATTTTTGTAATATAGTTGAAATATTGTATTTTTTCGAAAAATATGGCGTTTTTTAGTCATTATTGTGCCGTTTTTTCTGTATTTGCTACTTCTTTCTTACGGTTAGTCCATTTTTCCAAATAATATCTTCTAATAATAGCCAAATTATTAAACATCCTTCCAACAAATACAATTATTGCTGCCAAATAAATATCTACATTTAGTTTTTGTCCTAAATATGTAAGTAGCATTGATAAAATTGCATTTCCAAAAAATCCAGATACAAAAACTTTTAAATCAAATTGTTTTTTTACTGTAGATGCAAGGCCTCCAAAAACAGAATCTAATGCTGCAATAATCGCAATAGCTAAATATCCAGAATATGTGTATGGCACTAGTGGTGCATAAATTCCAATAATAGCTCCTAATATACATCCAATAACAATAGCAATAAAAATCATGACTCAGTATTAACCTCCTTCATATATTTAATATTCATTTCTCCATTATATTTTAAAATTTTTACATTTCTGCTTGTTTCTAATTTAATATCCATACCACTTGCCTGGTATCTATCTATAAATCCACTATCTTTTAGGCTTAAGGTACTTGATAAATATGTTTGGTTTCCTATAGCTTTTACAACATATGGTGCAGAAATTCTTTGACCACTTACCATCATCCTTAATTGAACTTCTACAATTTCTGTCATTACTATACGAACATCATTAATTGAAATTGCCTCTGCCCCAGCATAACGTAGTTCATTAACTAGTTCTAACAAATGTGAATAAGTAACTGTATAATTATCTGTATTATTTAATGTTAAAACAACTCCTTCACCCGTTACATCTGTTTTTCCTAGAAGCATATTTGATTCTTTTAAGTCTTCATCAATTAAATCTGAGGCTTCTTCGTTTTTTTCTATGGTTTCCCTATATTCTGCAATAGATTTCATGTTTGTATCTAATTGCTCTTGTGTGGCTTCATATTTTCCTTTCCACTCTGATATTGCAGTTCTAAGCTCGGCTTCTCTCATATTTTCTATTGCTGTAATATCTGTTTCTTCTATTGTTTTAAATTGCATAAACATGACTGCAAAAAGAACAATTGAAACTACGCAAATTATTACCGCCATAATAATTTCATTTTTCTTTTCTATTTTCAAATTACCTACTCACCTCTATTCTGCATTTTTTACGTATTTATAACTTATAATTCCATTGTATTTTTCAACTACCAAATTATCTACTTGCTCTGTTTTTACAATTACCCCATAGTCTTCTAATATATCTAAATATCCGCCCGGCATTGTTAATGCACCATATAGCGCGCCTTGTGAGCCAATTGCTTTAATAACAAATGGAGAACTTACTTTTTCACCATTTACTTTTATAACATTTCCCTCACATGTAATTGCAGTTGTTGTTATAATTCTTTGGCCATTTACAGAAATAGCCTCAGCACCAGCGTTATTTAAAGCATTTATAACTTGTAATATATCATCATAATGTACTAAAACCAAACTTGGATCTAAAAGACCAACTGCAGCCATTGCATTATCTTCTAAAGTTATTTGCAGACCAGGACCTTCTACTTCAACAGTTCCTAAAAGCATATTATTTGCCTTAATTTGCTCTTGTTTAGCAGTTGAAGTTGTATCATTTTGGCTTGCCTGCTGCCTTATTTGTGTTAATTCTTTTTCCGATTCAGTTAGCTCTGCATATGCATTATCATATCTTTCTTTCCATCTTAGCACTTCATCTCTTAAGCTATCATCTGTTAATGATTGCGCTACTGTGGAATTATTATGTCCAGTTGTTTTTATTTGAACTGCAATTCCAATGGCTAATATGAAGCACATAATACCCAATGTAATAGCAATTTGCTTTCTTTTCATAACCTCTACCCTCCGAACTAAAATTTCTAATCTAGTTTGAAAAAGAATTAGTATATTGCTAGGCACACGAGTTTGAAATTTATGAGGCGTGCTTTTTGCACGTTGATTAAATTTCAAATGAAGTGTAACAACGCAAGATGCTAATTATTTTTCAAACTCACACTTTTTCTCTAAAAATAGCACCACTATTATTCAAATCCGTATTAACAAAAATGTCTCCTTCTTTTCCTTTTTCATTTTCTAATACTGTTTTTATATATAACATTTTTGTTCCTATATCAGATGTATCACCCAAATGTACATTTTTCTTTTCCGACTTTAATTCTAACACATAATCTTGTTTGTTTTCAATATTTATTTTAGTTATTAAGTTACCTAATTCATTGCTATTTGCAGAATCCATAATTTGAATAACTGAATTTAGTTTTTCTAAGTCTTCTGTGCATAAACGATTACCTGCTTTAATTTCTTCTTCTGGTGTTGCAACTCCAGTAATAATTTGAAGTTCCAAACTTTCTTTTGATATTTCAAGTATATATCCTTGTGAATTTATGTATGCATATGCATTACCTATAGTAAGCATATATGCAGGTTTACGCTCAACCACTTGAAGTTCTATGCTATCTGGCAATTTTCTTTTTAGGGTCACACTATCTATGTATGCATTTGTTTTTACTGCTTGCTCAACTTCTTTGCTAGATATTTTAAACATATTTTCATCTAATTTAATTCCAGATAAAGAAATTATTTCATCACTTGTAATTTTTTCATTTCCACTTGCAGTTATATGTTTTATATTAAAATATGGAGAAAGTAAAAAATAAATGCTGCCACCTATTAATAATGCAATTAGGGTTGTCCATTTTACAATCCTAAAAATGCGCCTTCTTTTCTTTTTTTCTGCTTGCAATTGTTTAGCTGTCTTTTTAGGCTTTTTCTTAGCTTTTGCTTTTGCATTTTTTCTTTTTACTTCTTCATCTTCAATGCCTAGTTTTAACTCTATCTCATCATCCTGCTTTGTCTTTTTTGTATTTTTCTTTTGCCTTATCTTATTTTGAGTCTTTTTATTTGCTTTGGCTTTGCTGTTTGCTTTTTTATTAGTTTTCTTAGCCTTCTTTGGTTTTTCTGGTTCTGGAAGGGTTTTTATTCCAATGATAATTTCATTGTCTAAATCAAGTAAATCTTTTTGTTTTGTATTTTTCTTTTTACTTTTTTCTTTTGATTTGTTCATATCTTTCCCTCCCTTTCTTTTTTTATTTCAGTTTCCTTTTGGGGCGACAGTTGGTCGCCCATACAAATTTTCAGTTTAAAAATTCAAATTCTATCTCTGGGCGTTTAAATTTCAGCACTACATCTCATCTCTCAGCACTCACATTTCACTACTCAATTGTATTGTTGCTCCAAGTTTTCTTAATTTTTCATCTAATTTTTCATACCCTCTTAAAATATATTCTATATTTGTAACAGTAGTAACTCCTTTTGCAGATAAACCTGCTAGGACAAGGCATGCCCCACCCCTTAAATCTGTGCTTTTTACTTTTGCGCTAGACAGCTTTTTTACACCTTTTATAACAGCTGTTTTTCCTTCAATATTTATTTTTGCCCCCATTTTATTTAGTTCTGGTACATATCTATATCTGTTTTCAAAAATATTTTCTACAATCATGGAAGTTCCTTTTGAAGTAGTTAAAGTACTTGCAAAAACAGATTGCATATCTGTTGGAAAACCAGGATATGGCATTGTTTTAATATCTACTGCTTTTAGTTTTTTTGGTGCTTTTATATGTACCTTTCCTTTAGCAGTTTTTATCTCACAACCCGCTTCTTCCAGCTTGTTTATAATTGGGGTTATATGCTCAGGTGTTCTATAATTCAAACAAATATCTCCACCTGTTATAGCAGCTGCACACAAAAAAGTTCCAGCTTCTATTCTATCTTGCATAACATTATAACTTATATCTTTTAATTTTTGTACCCCTGTTATCTTAATAATTTTGGTTCCAGCACCTTCAATTTTTGCTCCCATTTTATTCAAGCACTGTGCCAAATCGACAATTTCTGGCTCCATCGCCGCATTTGTAATGTGTGTGGTTCCTTCTGCATATATTGATGCAAGTATAATGTTTTCCGTTGCGCCTACACTTGGAAAATCCAAGTCAATATTTGCTCCTATTATTTTATCACATTTACATGTAATAAATCCAGAGTATTCTGAAATATTTATTCCTAATTTTTTAAAAGCGCTCAAATGTAAGTCTATAGGTCTTGCTCCAATATCACATCCACCCGGATATGAAAATGTAGCTTCTTTAAATCTTCCTAATATAGCACCTGCTAGAATTACTGTTGAGCGCATTTGATTCATCAAATGTTCTGGTATATCTGTTTTTGTAATTTTTTTACTATTAATTTCAACTTTGCCATGTCCTTTTTTTACTTTACAACCTAAGTATTTTAAAATTTCTAAAGTGATTTGTGTATCATGAATATTTGGAATATCATATAACTTTGTGGTACCTGGATTAAGGATTGTTGCAGCTATTATTGGCAAAGATGCATTTTTAGAACCAGATATTGTAACTTCTCCTTCTAATCTTTTGCCCCCTTCTATTATGTAACTAGACATCATATTCACCCTTTCTTTTTGCTTTAAAATATTTTTGATATATATTATGTCTCCTTAACATAAAAGGTGAATATAAGTTTCTTGTTAAAATTCAAGTACTTTTTTTATTTCTTCCATTTCACTCATTGTCTTTTCATACCCCATCTTATAACACTCATCAATTTTTTTGATGTCAAATGTACTAGATGAAGTAACATCTACATTTATAATATAATCACTTGCTCTTGTTTTTTCTGTATCCCTATCATCAAATATAATATCTAGACTTCTTGAAAGTATATTAACAGCACTTCTTGGATTTTCAGCTTGTTTTGGTGGGAATTTAATTGTAATAATCTTATCCACATTTAATTTTTTTACTTCTTCTACTGGAACATTATCCAAAACTCCACCATCTACAAATTTATAGTCTTTATATATCATTGGCGAAAAAAGCCCAGGATAGCTACAGCTTGCCCTTACAGCTTTTCCTATTTCAATATCATCAATATATTTTTCTTTTTCCTTGCTTGAAACTGTTACATATTTTACTTGTTCTTTTGCTTGTTCTTCAGGCACTTTAACTACATACTGTGTTTTATCTATACTTCTATTTGTAAAAACTATTTCTTTTCCTGTTTTTATATCAACAGTAGGAATTGCAATTGGCATTTTTATATCTTTAATATTTTTTATTCCCTTTAAATTTCCACACTCTTCTATTGCATCTTCTATTGATTGTCCTGAAATTATTCCGCTTCCTAAAATACTTTTTGTTGAACGAATATTATTCATTAAATATTTTGGGTCTGCCCTTAATAGTCCTTTGGAAAAATATCTAAATAATTTTAGCATTTCTTCTGTAGTATAGCCCATTGCATATAGGCTTCCCACAATGCTACCTATGCTTGTTCCTGCAACTGCGGAAATTTTGATACCATTTTCTTCAAGAGCCTCTATTGCCCCTATGTGTGCAGAACCTTTAACTCCGCCACCTGCTAATACAAGACCTATTTTCATTTTTAATCTCATTCCTTCCTAAAGGCACAAATCAGCTTGGAAAAGAATTTTATCTTTCAGCCTTTAAAAATCCTTTCTTACCTTAAAACTAACTTGTCAATTTTTGAGTTAATATATGTTTCTAATTTTGTCATAAATTCATCTGGTTTAATTTCTTTTTTTGCAACCATTTCCAATCCTTTTTCCCAGCTAGCAGTTAGCTTTGGATTAAGCATATCTGGCATGGACTGATACACTATATCATAAATTTTTTCACCCTTTACAGTTGGTGTAATTATTTGTGTTTTAGGATTAATAGAAATATACCCTATTCTTTCTAGTTTTTTCATTATTTCTGCTCTTGTAGCACTTGTGCCAATTCCTGCACCTTTTATTTGCTCTCTTAACTCTTCTTCTTCAATTAATTTGCCTGCATTTTCCATTGCCAAAATCATAGAGCCTGAGTTATATCTACTTGGTGGTGAAGTTTCTGAAGTTTTAGTCTCATAATTTAATACATTTATTTCTTCGCCCTTTTTTAGTTTTTTTAATATTTCCAAACTAGTTTCATTTTCTTCTGTATTTTTTTCCTTTGTTTGTGCATCATTTTTTGCAATTTCTAAATATCCCAATTTTTCACACACTTTACCACTTGCAGAAAATTGTTCAAAATGCTCAGCATTATTTTCCACTTCTATTGTTACAGAAATTTTACTATATTCTGCAGGTGGATAAAAAATACTTAAAAACCTTTTTACAATTACTTTATACATTTGCTTTTGTAAGTCTGGAAGTTTTTCATAATTTTCAAGACCTTGACCTGTTGGAATAATTGCATAATGGTCCGTAATTTTACTATCATTTACATATTTGGTTTTAATTAAATTAGTAGAATATTTTTCATCTACCATTTTTTTAATATATCCTTGAATTTCTTCATCATGAAAGTTTTTTGCTAATCCATTTAGGTTTTGGGTAATTACTTTTGCCACTGCTGTTGATAATACTCTTGCATCTGTTCTTGGATATGTTACTAATTTTTTCTCATATAAATTTTGTATTATTTCCAAAGTTTCATCTGGTTTAATTTTAAATCTCTTTGTTGCTTCATTTTGTATTTCAGCCAAGTTAAATAAAAGCGGAGCATTTTCCTTTGTTTTAGATTTTTTTACTTCTGTTATAACTGCCTTTTTGTTTTGCAAAGATATGATAAAATTCTTTGCTTCATCTTCTTTTCGAAATCCAGATTCATTGTATAGTTTTGTAGATTCCCACATTTTAGATTTTTCTGTTACTTTCCACTCTGCAGTAAACAAACTTTTTTCTTCTCCAAAACTTCCTATTATCTTATAATATGGTGTTTTTACAAAATTTCTGATTTCTCTTTCCCTTTGCACAACCATGCCTAGCACACATGTCATAACTCTACCAACAGAAATAGAAATTTTTTCTTCACCTATATCTTTTGCCATCCTTCTTCCATAAATAATTGATAATAGCCTTGAAAAATTAATTCCTATTAAATAATCTTCTTTTGCCCTTAAATATGCAGAATTAGATAAACTATCATATTCAGAAAGGTCTTTTGCTTCATCTATTCCCCTTTTTATTTCTTCTTCTGTTTGTGAATCTATCCATACTCTTTTTCTTTGCTTTCCTGTTAAGCCAATTTGCTCTTCCACTAAGCGATATATATATTCACCTTCACGCCCAGAGTCTGTAGCAACATAAATACAGCCTACATCTTCCCTTAATAGTAGGCTTTTTACTATATTAAATTGTTTTTCCACATTTGGTATTACTTCATATTTATATACCTTTGGTAAAAATGGTAATGTATCTAATCTCCAGAATTTTAAGTTTTCATCATATTTTTCTGGATAACTCATTGTAACCAAATGCCCAACACACCAAGTAATAATCCAAGTATCTGATTCTATGTATCCATCTTTTTTATTTCCACCACATTTTAGCACCTTGGCAAACTCTATGGCAACAGATGGTTTTTCTGTGATTAATAAATTTTTTGTCATTTGCTTTCCTTCTTTATTCGTATAATACTATATCCATTTCTGAAGTATGATTTTGGTTGCCATATGCAAATATAATATATAGCTCTCCATTTGCTCCTAATAAATAGTTAGAAATATTTGTAAGTTTATATATATCACTGCCTAAATCCCTGCTATATACTGAATATCCAGATTGCACTAAAATTTCCGCCTCTTCTTTTGCTCTTGTCACTGTATCAGTAATTTTATTTTGAACTTCACTTTGTACTAAATTTTTTTGTGATAATATATCTTCTATCTTAACTTTCTCTCCAGTTGCTAGATTATAGTTATATGTTTGTACCATAATTCTTTGTGGGTTACTTCCCTCTTTTAAAGTAGAATTAATTGCTAAAGATAATATATCACCATTTATATATGCAACATAATTAACTTGATAAATAATTTTTTCGCCTTTATTACTTAAAACTTCTGATGCTTTATCTGCAAAAACTGTTTGTGTAATATTATTAAATCCAACTGGTACTTCACCTGAAATATTTATAACAGGTAAATGTATATTGACTTCATAATTATCATTGTTTTCTGTTATGTCATATGCAGAATATACAATATCTTTACTTGCATCTATTTTAGAAATAGTAGAAGTATCATAATTACCAGTATTTAAAACATTTGTAAATAGACTAGTAAATTGCGCCTTTATTTCTTCCTGTGTTTTTTCTCCAGTTTCTTCTGTTGGAGTCTGATTGCCTGTTGGTATAATTACATTATTTTTGTCTTCATCTTTCACAAAAAATTGTGCATATATTCCTGCAACAATTGCTAAAAAACAAAGTGCACCAATTAATATATATAGCATTTTAGGATTTTTCAATTTAATCTCCCCCACTTTCTTACTACATTTTACATTATTTTAAATTAAAAAGCAATACATATTCATTATGGACAGGGCATTTCACTCGGAACGGGAATTTTTCACAATATTTCACATAATATAGTTCCCTACAATTGTATTAAAAAAGCGCAGTCCGCGCAGGCGGAGCGTTAGCGTAGTTCTAGAGCCTTCCAACTACTTAACCCACGTCAAAAATATTATAAATATTTTTGACATGGGGATGGAAGGCGACAGCAAGGACAAACGTTTTAATACAATTGTAGGGTTATTATAATTTTATGCATAATCTCATACTGTCAAAAATTTCCGTTCCGAGTCACATTCCTTAAAATTGACTTAATTTAATTGACTTATCTTGCATTTTGCGGTATTATATAGTATATGCAATTTAAGCATTTACACTAAATCTAAAAATTATTTAAAATGAGGTTATATAAATATATGTTATGTTCAATTTGTAATAAAAACCAAGCAGTTATATTTGTAAACAAGCAAGATGCAAATGGCAATCCAAAAACAGAAGGTTACTGCTATGACTGTGCAAAAAAGCAAGGAATTAACCCTATGGAATCTTTGATGAAACAGGCAAACCTTTCTGAAAAAGATTTAAATGATATGTCAAAACAGATAGAAAATATTGTAGCAGATTTTGCACAAAATATTGATATGGATGCACTATCTAAACAAATGGATGATATTGACCCAGATGAACTAGCTGAAAAAGCTAATAATAATGCACCAATTCATTTTAGTGCAATTCCTTTAGGTTCAATCTTTTCTGGTATGTTTGGCACTCCTTCAAATGATGAGGAACAAACAGACACAACTTCTACAACTGAAAAGAAAAAAGTAAAAGTAAAAAAAGATAAACGCAAAAAAGCCTTAGAAACATTTGGTACTAATCTTACTCAAAAGGCAAAAAATGGTCAGTTGGATATGGTTATTGGCAGGGATAAAGAAATTCAAAGGATGATTCAGATTTTAAACCGCCGTAGCAAAAATAATCCATGCTTAATTGGTGAGCCCGGTGTTGGTAAAACTGCCATCGCACAGGGTTTAGCTATTAAAATTGCTAATGGCAAAGTACCTGCTAAATTATTAAATAAAGAAGTATATTTGCTAGACATGACTGCAGTAGTTGCTGGCACCCAATTTAGAGGTCAATTTGAATCACGCATGAAATCTATTATTGATGAGTGTAAGTCACTTGGAAATATTATTTTAGTTATTGATGAAATTCACAATATTATCGGTGCTGGTGATGCTGAACACTCTATGAACGCTGCAAATATTTTAAAGCCATCTCTTTCAAATGGCGAAATTCAGTTAATTGGTACTACCACTTTAAAAGAATACCGCAAATATATTGAAAAAGATAGCGCTTTAGAAAGAAGATTCCAACCAATTATTGTTGAAGAACCTTCAGTTACTGATTCAATTGATATTTTAGAAGGTGTTAAAAAATATTATGAAGATTATCACAAAGTAAGAATTTCTACAGATGTTATTAAGCAAACTGTTATTATGTCTGAAAAATATATTCATGATAGGTTTTTACCTGATAAAGCAATTGACATTTTAGATGAAGCATGCTCTAGAATTAACCTAAATAACAAAGAGTTATATCAGCTAGAAGTATTAAAAAATGAACTTAAATCTGTTCAGGAGGAAAAAGAAGAAGCAGCATTAGCAGATTCTACAGAAGATTACAAAAAAGCTGCAGAACTTAAAACAAAAGAGTGCAATTTAATGGAGCAAATTGATAATCTTAGCGAAAAAATGAAATTAAAAAGTTTGACTGTTCAAGATATTGCAGAAGTTATTGAAAGTTGGACTAAAATTCCTGTTAAAAAAATAACAGAGGCTGAAACTCAAAAATTACTAAATTTAGAAGACAATTTGCATAAAAGAGTTATTGGGCAAAATGCTGCAGTTGAAGCTGTAGCAAGGGCAATTCGTCGTAATCGTGCAGGTCTAAAAAGTACAAAAAGACCACCATCATTTATATTTGTTGGTCCTACAGGTGTTGGTAAAACAGAACTTGCAAAATCTTTGGCATATGAAATGTTTGGAAATGAGAGCTCTATTATTCGTATTGACATGTCTGAATATATGGAAAGCCACTCAACTTCTAAGTTAATTGGTTCACCACCAGGATATGTTGGATATGATGATAGCGGACAATTAACAGAAAAGGTAAAGCGCCATCCATATTCAATAGTATTATTGGATGAGATAGAAAAAGCCCACCCTGACGTATTTAATATTTTATTGCAAGTATTAGATGATGGACGTTTAACAGATAGCCAAGGAAATACTGTAAGTTTTGAAAATACCATTATAATTATGACTTCTAATGCTGGCTCTAACCAAAATACTAATTCAATTGGGTTTGGTGGAAGTAGAGTAGATTCTAATAAGGTTATGGATAGCTTGAAGGAAACATTTAGACCAGAGTTTTTAAATAGGGTTGATGAGATTGTTATTTTCGAGCAATTAGATAATAAGCAATTATTGCAAATTGTTGATTTAATGCTAAAAGATACTCAAAAAGCTTTGGCAGATAAGGATATTACTATGCTAGTATCTGATGAAGCTAAAAAATTCTTATTAGAAAAAGGAACTGATATCAAATATGGTGCAAGACCATTAAGAAGGGCAATTCAAAGATATTTAGAAGATGAGCTTTCTGATATGATTTTGCGCGGGGACTTGTTAAACAACCAAACTGTTTGTGTTAATTTAGAAAACGATAAATTAAAATTTGATGTGAAATAGATAAGGAGTAAAATTTATGGCAAAACATATACCAAATATTTTAACAGTTGCAAGATTTTTCTTAATTCCATTTATTATTTACTTTATTGCAACAGAGCAGTACATGCTAGCATTTATATTTTTAACCATATCTGGGCTGACAGATATTTTTGATGGATTTATTGCTAGAAAATTTAATTTTATTACTAATTTTGGTAAGTTAATAGATCCACTAGCAGATAAAGCAACACAAATTTCTGTACTTATAACTCTTACATTTAAAGATGTTATACCTTTTTGGATGATAGTTGTTGTTGCATTAAAAGAAGCTACTATGATAGCTGGTGCATCTTTTCTATATGGAAAAGAACTTGTTGTTTCTAGCAAATGGTATGGCAAATTATCAACTGTGCTATTTTATGTAGCAATTGTATGCTCATTTGGAATTAATTACTGGAACGGAATTGCTGCTGACCCAGCTAATTCTGTAGCACCACTACCACAGTTTGATATGTGGATTTACTATTTAGCAATTGCAGCTACTATATTTTCACTTGTTATGTACTATGTTACATTTTATAAACAAGGATATTTGAAAAAAGAAAATTTAAAAATTCAAAATAAACAAAGCAAAAAATAATGGCAAAACGCCATTATTTTTTTGCTATAATCACTCATAATCTTCTAATACTTGGTGTAATTGATTTTCGCCAATTGCTTGGATGCCTTTATTTAGAATTTCCAAATCTTCTTCTGTTAGGTACATTGTAGGTATGTCAGTATCTTCTTTTAATGTTTCTTTTCCATTTTCGTCTAATGTGTATATTCCTATAACATCATTGTGGGTTCTTATTACATAATGTTCACCACAATATCCTTCTTTTTCCTGTGATACAATTATTTGATTATTTGTAAAACTTTCTAAAGTCCAATCTGGGTATTGCTCTAATATTTGCTCCTCTGTCATATTAATCCAGTCTTCTGGAATTTCCTTTATATCTTTTATTAAATGATCACAACCTGTAAAATATTGTTTTTCTACAATTGTGCAGTTTGGTGATACTTTTTCTTCTGTTAGTGAAGTAGAAACTGTTACATCGTTTTCCAATATACTTTCTTCTGCTAATTGCACATTTAATAAATTTGTATCTTCAGTGTTATCACTTCCATAAAAATATATCCCCATCATAACTCCTAATGCAAATAAAAGAATAATCATAATTATTAATAAAATTGCCCAGCTATTTCTCATACATATCGTCCTTTCTAGTTTTATTAATTTTAGTATGAGAAATTTTGCCAATTTTTATTCATTTCTACACAAAAAAGTGGACGACTAACAAAAAATTGCAACGTCCACAATAATTAAAATTTATATGCTAAACTATAATATAATTGTATGCACATGCACGGATGAGGCGATTTGTAATTGCAAGCCCCAAACCTTTTTCTCCAACTCCTTCTATTATAACTAAATCAACTTTTTCTTTATCAACTTTTCTTAGTAATGTAAAAATATTTTTTGCGACTTCTTCTAATTCTTCCCCCATATTCCACTTGTTTTTAGCTACATAGGCATCTATGTGATTTTTTCTACCTAACACTAATACTTTTTTATTTTCGTTTTGCATATTGCTTGTAATTTCATTAATTTTATTAATCATCTCTTTTTCATTATTGCTATATACCATCATGCATTTTGTGTTTGGTGCATAATGTCTATATTTCATGCCTGGTGATGCTACTTTTTCATTTTTTTCTACTTTTCCTAATACATGTGTGTCTATTTCTACTTGATTTGCCACTTCTTCTAGTTCTTCTTTAGTAATTTTTCCAGGTCTTAGAATATCTATAACCCCATTATCTATTTTTATTACAGTAGATTCCAAACCAATATCTGTAAAACCGCCATCTAATATGTATTGCACTTTTCCATCTAGTTCCTCAATAATATCTTCTACTTTTGTTCCACTTGGCTTGCCTGATATATTTGCGCTTGGTGCTGCAATTGGAACACCTGCTTTTTGTATTAATTTATTTGCTATTTCATTACTTGGCATACGAATTCCAACTGTATCTAAATTAGCAGTTACAACATTTGGAATAATTTTTTCACTTTTTCTTTTAAAAATAATAGTCAATGGTCCTGGCCAAAATCTTTCCATTAGTTTTTTCTCTAATGGAGTTATTTCTTTAACTATTTTTTCTACCATTTCTATGCTATCAACATGAACAATAAGTGGATTATCTTGTGCTCTACCTTTTGCTATAAATATTTTCTTTACAGCTTCTGCATCTAATGCATTTGCACCAATTCCATATACAGTTTCCGTGGGAAAAAGTACTAAATTTCCCTTTTTTATTTCTTCTGCAGCATCTTTTATTTCTTCTTCATTTATTATGTTTTTTTGATTTGAATATTTTGAAATCATTTTTTTACTTCCTTTTACTTTAAACTCATATTATTATACCACAAATTTATAGTTTTTTCCATAAGTTTAGAGTTTTACAGGCATTATCTTTTAGCTTTCATAATTGTATTTATGTATAAAAATTTTTAAAAAACGCACAATAGTAATAGTATGGAAAATTTAGATTTAAAAAAAGATTTTGAAAAAGCATTAAAAGAAAATGAGTTTATAGTATTTCTGCAACCACAATTTGATAGTAGAACAGAAAAATTAGTTGGTGCAGAAGCACTGGTTAGAAGAATTATAGGTGATAAATTATTATCGCCTGATAGTTTTATTCCATTATATGAAAAAGCAGGACTTATTGAAAGACTTGATACTTATGTTTTAGAAGAAGTATGTAAATTACAGCAAAAATGGAATAAAAAAGGATTTTTTTTAAGAATTTCAGTTAATGAATCTGCTAATCATTTATCAAATGAAAAACATGGGCAAGATTTAGTAGAACTTTTAAATAAATATGATGTTGCACCTGAGTTTATTGAACTTGAAGTTACAGAGAGCGCAGTAATTAAAGATATTGAAGTTGCTAAAAAAGCCCACAAAAGAATTCATGAGCTTGGCTTTATAACAGCAATGGATGATTTTGGTATTGGATATTCTTCTTTTAATATGCTTAAAAATATTCCAATTGATATTTTAAAAATAGATAAAAGTTTTTTAGATGGCTTACTAGAGCACCGCAGATTTCAAATTATTTTGGAAAGCATAGTTGACATGGCACACAAATTAAGAATTCTAACTATTATGGAAGGCGTTGAAAATAGGCAAGAAATTGAATATTTAAAAGAAATTGGTATTGATATTTTTCAGGGCTATTATTTTAGCAAACCAATTTCTATTAAGGAATTCGAAAATAGGTATATTTAATTTCTTGATTTTTCACAAGTTTCTATTTCATCTCTAATTGCTTTTGCCACAAATTGATTTAATGACATATTAAATAAATTTGCAAATCTTACTGCTTCAACGTGTAATTCTGGTTCTATTCTTATGTTAAAACTTCCTTTATATTGTCTTTCTGGTTCTTCATTGTTTGCTTTGCAATCTTCCAAGTAGCAGTCAATAGCATCTTCAAAATCTTTTTTTAATTCTTCAACTGTTTCTCCTTCAAATGAAATAAGTGAATTTCTTAATCCCTCAACCCTGCCACAAAAGCATCCATCTTCACTACTATATTTTATTTTTGCATAATATCCCTTGTATTCCATTATATTATCCATTTTCATCCCTCCTATTTATAATTAAATTTATACCATCTATTATATCTTTTATTTGATACGGTTTCATTATATTACCAGTATTATGTGGTTTATGTAATTCAATAAAAACTTTTCCATTTCTAAATTGTACCCTTGAACCTGAAGTTTTTCCTTTGTTTAATTCAATAAATCCAAAATGGTTTAATATTCTCTTTGCCTCATCATATGTAAAATCTTTTGGTTTAGATTGTAATTTTTTTAATAATTTTTCCTGTTTACTCATATATTATACTCCTTTCCTTAATATTTTGCAACTATTTTTAGTTGCAATTTTAAAAGTCCTACTCCAATTGTTGTCTTATCTTTACAGTCCCGCTTCTTTGTTACAGTAATTGTTATTTCTCCAGATAAATCTGTTCTAAATATTTTAGTCCCTAAATTATTTAGCTTGTCCAGTGTCACTTTATTTGGATGACCAAACGAATTATTTGCCCCCACTCCGATTAATGCTATTTGAGGTTTTACTAAATTTAAAAAATCCTGTGTAGTAGATGTTTTAGAACCATGGTGTGCAATTTTTAATATATTTGCCTTTAATTCATTTGTATTTCTATAAATGCTTACAATTTCGTCTTCTGCAATTTCTTCTATGTCACCTGTTAAAAGCATGCTAAATTCTTTTGTTCCATCCATGGCATACGTAAATTTTGCAACCAGCGAATTATTATTTAATACATTTTCACTAATTAAATTTTCTGTTGGAAATAAAACAGAAATCGAAGTATTTTCATCAATTTGAATTTTATTCCCTGCTTTTACTTGTACTACTTTTATTTTTTTATTTTTTGCAATCTCTAAAAATTCTTTGTAATTCTCACTTTGTTCACATTGCTTACCAATAACCGCAACACCCACTTTCAAATTTTGCATAATAGTAAAAAGTCCGCTTACAATGGTCACTATCAAAATGTGAAAAAATCAAATAATCAATTTGCATAATTCCTTTATCTAATAAATAAGGAAGCAAGGTCTTTTCACCTACATCAAAAGTTCCAAATTCACTTCCACCACCATCTATTAATATTTTCTTTTTAGCTGGTGTTTGTATTAGCATGCTATCTCCCTGCCCCACGTCTATAAAATTAATTGTTAATTTATTATCTGGGAAAATTTTTAAGATATATGGTGAGATTATTAAGAAAATAAGTATTGAAAAAATAACTTTTTTATATTTTTGGATATTAAATTGTTTTAATATATCAGGAGTTTTAAAAAATATTAGATATAAAAGCAGGTAGTATAAAATAATTTGCCATATTTTTGGCGTTGGTACTAGTATTTGAGAAAATGGCAGATTGCCAAAAAATTTTGCTAAAATTAATATAAGTTGTAAAAGTGGATTTAAGAAAATTGATATTAATATTGCTATTGGCTTAAATATAAATACTGCTAATATTAAAACCATACTCATCATAAGGCTTATTTCTACTATTTGCGAGGCGACTATATTTGAAATTAAAAATGTAAGTGAAACTGTGTTAAAATGTAACATCATAATTGGAATAATAAGTAAATTTGCAGATAATGTTACCATACCAATTTCCTTAATTGAAAAAATTACTTTTCTTATCACAGTATCTTCTAATTTATCCTTATTAAGCAGTTTTTTAGAAAATATCATAATTCCTATTGTTCCACCAAAAGAAAGTTGAAAACCAATATCTAATAACAAATATGGATTTATTGATAAAATAATTAAACTACTTATTGCTAAGTTTTGGTAGATATCTGATTTTCTAAATAAAAGCCCTGCAAGAAGCTGAAAAATTGCCATAATACATGCTCTTGCAACAGATGAGCTAAACCCTACTAATTCCATAAAAAATACTAAGAATATAATTAAAAAAACTTTGCTCCACCTTTTGTGAATTTTTAATCTTTCTATTACTACAATTATTCCACCTAACATATATGAAATATTTGCACCAGAAATTGCAAGCATATGTAGTAAATTAATTTTTGTAAAATCTTCTTTTATTTCTTCTGATAAATCTGAAATCTCTCCAAGTGCTATTCCTGTGCACAAATTCGCAGTATTTTCTGGCAGAATTTCTTTTATCTTAGATATTGCAACTTTTTTTATATCATGTATTATTTTTTTTAGCACAAATATCTCATTTTTTCCTATCACTTCTACCTGGTATGGTTTTATGCTTGCTGTTCCTGCTATACCCTTTGTTTTTAAATATTGCATATAACTAAACCCACCATAATTTCTAGAAGTAGCTGGCATTTCATAACTTGCTGTAAATTTTATTTTGTCTCCATATTCTAATAAAATTGGTTCACCGCTATGTTTTATATTTAATATCATTTTAAATTTTTCTGGCTTTATAATTTGCACTTCATATACATCTTTGTATTCTTTTGCCTGTTTGTCAGATATCACAATTGCTTCAAAGGTGGTCTTTTTATCTTTATATTTACTATTTATATCACTATATTTATTTTCTAAATAGTTAGTGTATATTGTAAATACGCAAGAAAAAATAAAAAATATGATTATAACTTTTTTAGAAAATTTATTAATTAAAATAACTATTAACCCTAAGGCAAGCACAACAAAAAGAACTATACTATTTAAGTATAGCCCTATAATAATTCCTAAAATTGCTCCAATGGTGGCAATGCAAAATGGTCTCATACCTAAATCCTTTCAATTGCCCCCATATTTAATTTAAAAAACTCTAAGTGCTCCGCAAAATCTATTTTTGTAAATATCATTTAAGTTTGAAATATTTACATACCCAACACTACTATCTGCATGTATAAAATCTCCATCACTAATATAAATTCCACAATGTCCATACTTTGCGCCGGTTTCATAATCTGTTAAAAATACTATATCTCCCATTTTCAAGTCTTTTTGCTTTGTAATCTTTTTACCTTTACTACTATTATATTGTGATACTGTATAATGTGGAAGAGTTACGCCAAAATGTTTATAAACATACATTGTAAAACCTGAGCAGTCAAATGTACCATTTGAGCCATCACCGCCCCACACATATTTATGCCCTAAATATTTTTTAGCATATGCCACAATATCTGTGCCTTTTACAGTATCTTTATTACTTGTTTCTGGCTTTTTTGTTGTAGTTTGTGTTACTTTGTTTGCAGTTGTTTTATTATCTTCTTTAGAAGTATTTTCTTTTTTATCAGTTTCTACTTTTTCTGTTTCTTTGCTTTCCTCTTTATCAGTTCTTGGCTCAGATAAACTCCTTGAAGTTACTGTTTTGCTATCTGAAACATAGTCTTTTGAAACATAACCTTTGGTATTTCCAACTTCAATTTCAGCCCAATTATTTTTTTCAGATATTATTGTTACTTCTGTATTTAGTTTTAATACTCTAATAACTGAATATGAAGTACCAGCACCACTTCTCATATTAACATTATTTTCACTAATATATCCTGTTCTTTCAGTATTTTCACTAGTTGGTTCTTTTTCTTCCACTTTGGTTTTAGTTGTATCTTGCTTGCTAGCCTCTCCTAAAGTATCTGTTCTAACCCAACCGCTAATTTCATCAGTTTGCACATATGACCAGCCTGTTGTTTCTGTTAAAATTAAAACTTCTTCACCTTTTTTAGCTTGTCCAATATTGCTTGAATAAATTAGTGGTAAAATTCTAATATTTGTATTTTTATTAAATTTTTTATATTGTAACTCTGCAGTCTCCTCAGAAATATTTGTTTCTTCCTGATTTATATTGTTTTCTCCGTCAGTATTTTCTGCCGAATTATTTTCCTGATTTTCGCTACCGACCTCTGTATTTTGAGATACTGTATTATCAGAAGTCTCTACATTATTTGTTTGAGCATTATTAGTGTCCTCAGTTTCTTCAGTAGCTTCTGGTTTTTCTCCTATTAGCTTTGAATATTCTTTACTAACATATCCTGTATATCTTTGGTATTTTACTTTATACCACTCGCCTTCTTCTCCAAGGTATTCGCACTCTACATCTTTTGATAATGTAGCAATTACTTTACTACTAGTAGAAGCCTCTTTTCTTACGTTAATAAAATCTGCTGTTATTTTTACAGTTGCAGCACTTGAAACCACTGAAATTGCAAGTAAAATAACTATTGACATTATTGCAGTAAATAGTATTTTTGTAATATTTTTCATAGAAAGAATCGCTCCTTTTTATTATGTATTTTGGGTTATTCCTTCTCTTTTGTTCATGCACTAGTATATAATTAAATAACAAAAATGTCAATTATTCTACAAAAAATTTGGTAAGTAATATTACCAAATTTTAAATAGACTATTAAAATAAAATTGATTTCTTATTAAAATTCAAGTGGGAAAAACAAAAATAGCAAGGTGCTACAATCTCTGTAACCCTTGCTATTAGCGTATTATTATTCAATAACTTCTGATACAACACCTGAACCTACTGTACGTCCACCTTCACGAATAGCGAATCTTAATCCGTTTTCGATAGCGATTGGAGTAATAAGTTCAATAACCATATCTACGTTATCTCCTGGCATAACCATTTCTGTGTCTGCAGGTAATTCAATAACACCTGTAACGTCTGTTGTTCTGAAATAGAATTGTGGTCTATATCCATTGAAGAATGGTGTATGACGTCCACCTTCTTCTTTTGTTAGAACATATACTTGTGCTTTGAATTTTGTATGTGGATGAATTGTTCCTGGTTTTGCTAATACTTGACCACGTTCAACTTCATCTCTTTGTGTTCCTCTTAATAGAACACCAATGTTGTCACCAGCTTCAGCTTGGTCTAATGTTTTTCTAAACATTTCAACACCTGTAACAACTGTTTTCTTAGCTTCTTTTGCCAAACCTACAATTTCAACTTCGTCTTGTAGTTTAACAACTCCTCTTTCAACTCTACCAGTAACAACTGTACCTCTACCACTGATTGTCATAACGTCTTCAATTGGCATTAAGAAAGGTTGGTCTGTTGGTCTTTCTGGTGTTGGAATATAGCTATCTACTGCATCCATTAATTCTTTAATTGGTGCATATACAGGATCATTAGGATCTGTAGATGTACTTTCAAGAACTTTTAATGATGAACCTTTTACTACTGGAATTTCATCTCCTGGGAAACCATATTCTGTTAATAGGTCTCTAACTTCCATTTCAACTAATTCTAATAATTC
>CALXVE010000010.1 GCA_944391885.1 uncultured Clostridia bacterium
TAGATTTAAAGTTTGTATATAATAGCCAAAAAAGAAGTTTAGATAAAAAACATACTTCCATTGTTAAAATTGAGTTAGAATTACAGGATGGGCAAGTAATGCAACTACATGCATATAACGAAATTGCAGACTATGTGTTTATAAATGTAAAGAAGGGTGATTATATATTTGTGCAAGGAGAAGTAAAGAGTAATTATGTGGAGATTAATTGGTGTTAGATAAAAGATTTTGGATTAAAGGAGCCCTCATAAACGAAGGCTCTTTTATTGTATAGGAAAAATCAACTTTTATCTTGACCATATATAAGATTTTTCCGTATACAACAAGGTTAAGTTACCTTGGGTCGTGCATATTCGCGAAGCGAAATGCACATGTGGCGAAGCCACTTTTCTTATTGTGCCAAAAATCAACAATTTACAACTTTACGTATTTTTTTATGAATTTTGTTGTTTTTTTGCATATAATGAGATATAATTGACGCATTGTAAAAAGTGAATATAATACAGAAGGGAGAAATACGCATGCAAGAAAAAATCGCACAAATTAGGAAAAATGCCTTAGAAGAAATACAAGGTGCTAGTGACCTAGCAAAATTAAATGATGTAAGGGTAAAATACTTAGGTAAAAAAGGTGAACTTACAGCAATTTTGCGTGGTATGGGAAGTCTATCACCAGAAGAAAGACCAATTGTTGGAAGTTTAGTAAATAAAGTAAGAGATGAACTAGAAAATAAAATACAAGAGACAGAAAAAGCTTTTGAAGCAAGAGCAATAGAACAAAAACTTTTAAATGAAAATATAGATGTGACAATGCCAAGTAAAAAAATAGCACTTGGTAGCAATCACCCAATTACACAAATTATAAATAATGTTAAAGAAATTTTTATTGGCATGGGTTATGAAATTGCAGATGGACCAGAAGTGGAACTTGCAACATATAATTTTGATAAGTTAAATACACCACTAGACCACCCAGCAAGAGATGTGCAAGATACATTTTATGTAACAGATGATATTGTTTTGCGTTCTCAAACATCACCGGTGCAAGCAAGGGTTATGGAAACACAAAAGCCACCAATAAAAATAATTTGCCCAGGGGTAGTTTATCGTTCAGATAGTGTTGATGCTACACACTCACCAGTGTTCCACCAAATTGAAGGATTAGTTATTGATAAAAATATATCAATGGCAGATTTAAAAGGAACACTTGATATGTTTGCAAAAAAATGCTTGGGTGAAAAAACACAAATTAGATTTAGACCACATCACTTTCCATTTACAGAGCCAAGTGCAGAAGCAGATGTATCATGTTTTGTGTGTGGTGGAAAAGGCTGCAGAGTATGTAAAGGAGAAGGCTGGATAGAACTTTTGGGCTGTGGTATGGTACATCCAAATGTGCTTAAAAATTGTGGCATAGACCCAGAAGAATATAGCGGATTTGCTTTTGGATTTGGTGTGGAAAGGATTGCAATGGCAAAATTCGGAATTGATGATATGCGTTTGCTGTATGAAAATGATGTTAGATTTTTAAAACAGTTTTAAGTTAGTTGGAGAAGCGTCCCAAGTCACCCTATTTAGGGTGAGAGGGACCCGTCCCCACAAGGAGGAATTTATGAAAGCAAGTATTGAATGGTTAAAAGAATATGCAGATATAAATGTGGAGGCTAAGGAATTAGGCGATATTTTGACAATGACTGGTTCTAAAGTTGAAACAATTGAAGAACAGGGTGGAGATATACAAAATGTTGTTGTGGGTAAAATTTTAGAAATTAAACCACATATAAATTCAGACCACCTTGTTGTTACAAAAGTTGATGTTGGAAATGGAGAGATTTTGCAAATTGTAACAGGTGCAGATAATATTCACGAAGGTGATATTGTACCAATTGCAAAAGATGGCTCAAAATTACCAGGTGGAGTTGAAATTAAAACTGGAAAGTTAAGAGGGGTAGATTCATGTGGTATGATGTGTTCTGTTGGAGAGTTGGGGTTGGATATTGATAGTTATACAAACCAAATTGAAAATGGAATTATGATTTTATCAGATGAAAATGATTTAAAAGACCTAGACAAAAAAATAGGAGAAGATATTAAAGAAGTTTTAGGATTAAACCAAACTGTTATTGATTTTGAAATCACTCCTAATAGACCTGACTGTTTATCTATTGAAGGTTTGGGCAGAGAAGTGGCAGTTTCTTTAAATGAGACTTTTAAAAATCCTCGCAAAAATCTAGCTGAAATGAAGGTTGAAAACAAGGATAATATAGAAGGATTAAAAGTGGATATAACAGCACCAGACCTTTGCTACAGATATATTGCAAGAGTAGTAAAAAATGTTAAAATTGCACCATCTCCAGAGTGGATAGTAAAAAGGCTAAATGCTTGTGGAGTAAGGTCTATTAATAATATAGTTGATATTACAAACTATGTAATGCTAGAATTAGGCCAGCCAATGCACGCATTTGATATTAATTCAATTGAAGGAAAGCATATTACAGTTAGAAGAGCAAATAAAAATGAAAAAATAGTAACCTTGGATAACCAAGAAAGAACTCTAGACGAAAATATGCTTGTAATTGCAGATAGCAAAAAGCCAGTAGCAATTGCAGGTGTTATGGGTGGACAAAACTCAGAGATTGAAAATAATACACAAACTGTTGTATTTGAATCTGCAGTATTTTATGGCGGAAGTGTTAGAAAAACTGCTAAGGCAGTAGGCTTAAGAACAGAAGCTTCTAGCCGTTATGAAAAAGGCTTATCGCCAGAAAATGCTTTTAGAGCTGTAAACCGTGCAGTTGAATTAGTAGAATTATTAGATGCAGGTGAAGCTGTAGATGGCATGGTTGATGTTTACCCAACAAAACAAAAGGTAAACAATATTCCTTTACAAGTTGATAAAATAAATAGTTTACTTGGAATTAATGCAAGTAAAGAGGAAATGATAGAAATTCTTAAAAAATTGGACATGAAAGTAGAAAATGATATTGTTACACCACCATATTTTAGAGAAGATGTAGAGCAATTAGCAGATGTTGCAGAAGAAGTGCTTAGATTTTATGGATATGATAAATTGGGTATGACACTAATTAATGCAGAAACAACATTGGGTGGAAAAAATAAAGAGCAAAATATTCAAGATAATGTTTCTAATTATTTAGTAAACCTAGGTTTATCAGAAATTTGCACATATGGATTTTTAAGTGAAAAAGACTTGGAAAAATGCAATATTTATGGGGATAATCCATATTTAACAGAAGCAGTTCATATTCAAAACCCATTAAGCGAAGATTACACAATAATGAAAACAACTTCTGTGCCAACAATGATGCAAATGCTTGAAAATAACAATAATTACAAAAATAAAGATGTAAAATTATTCGATTTATCAAGAACATACCAAAATAAAAATAGTGCTATAGAAAAAGGCGAGCTACCATTGGAAAGCAATGTTCTAACAATTGGTATGTATAGCAACCAAGAAGATTTTTACACATTAAAAGGTTTGGTGGAAAATGTATTACAAGTCGCACAAATAAGTAGATATGATATTAGAAAAGAAACAAATAACAAAATGTACCACCCAGGCAGATGTGCAAATGTTAATGTTGGAGCAGATATAATTGCAACATTTGGAGAAGCAAACCCATTGATTACTAAAAATTACGGAATTTCTCAAAGAGTACTATTAGCAGAAATAAATTTGGATAAGATAACTAAGTATGCTAGAAACAACAAAAAATACATGCCAATTATAAAATTCCCAGCAGTTGAAAGGGATATTAGTATGGTTGTAGATGAAAATGTAGAAGTAGGAGAAATTGAGAAAGTAATCCAAAAGAAAGCTAAAAAGATTTTGGAAGAAGCTACATTATTTGATGTTTATAGAAATGAAAAATTAGGAAATGGCAAAAAGAGCGTGGCATATAGCTTGAAATTCAGAGTACCAGACAGGACTTTAAAAGATGAAGAAGTAAATATAGCTATGTCTGAGATTATTGCAGAACTAGAAAAAACTCTTGGCGCAGAACTACGTAAGTAATTAGGGACAGTCCCTTTTTACCCATTTGTGGGTAATTTGGGACAGATTATTTTACTTAGATGGAGATTTTTGACAATTAAAAGATAGTAAACATATAAAATCCTCACAATTGTATTATATAAGTGCAGTCCGCGCAGGCGGAGCGTTAGCGTAGTTCTAGAGCCTTCCAACCACTTTACCCATGTCAAAAATTTATTTTTGACATGCGGACGGAAGGCGACAGCAAGGACAAGCGTTATAATACAATTGTGAGGATATATAGTTACAAAAAAATTGTCAAAAATCTCCGTTTTTAGTAACACTTATTGCAAAATTGGCACATTAGGACAATTCCTAATATGCCAATTTTTAAAATTTGATAATGAAATTTTGCAAAATTTCTTTTGCAAGTTCTGCAGTCTTATTATCTATATCATAAATAGGGTTGTACTCAACTAGGTCAGCCGATTTTATAATATCTCCATATTTTGTAATCTCATTTACTAATGTTTTGGTTTCTTCTAAATTAATTCCATTTTTGGCTGGAACAGATACACCAGGTGCAACTTCTGGGTCAATTAAGTCTAAATCAAAACTAATGTGAACACCATTTGTGCCATTTGATGCAATCTCAAAAGCTTTTTTGCAAATAGCTTCAGCACCATATTTTTTTATATCCTGTGTTGAAAATACAGTAACACCTGCATCTAATACATTATTCCATTCCCATGGGTCTATATCCCTTCCACCAACAATAACAGTGTGTTTTGGGTCATAAAAAGGTCCATTATGAAAATCTGCTAAAATATTTTTTTCATAATGTGTTGCAACAGCAAGTGGTAGCCCGTGCAAATTACCTGTAACAGAAGTTTTATATGTGTTATAATCTGCATGTGAGTCAAACCAAATAATTCCTAAATTTTTATGTTCTTTTAAAGAAGCCAAACTAGAAGCAATTGCAATAATATGGTCACCACCAACAGTTAGTGGAAAATTACCTTCTTTAATCGTATCACTTACTATTTTATATAATTCACTATTAAATTCATTAATAGGTATTAAATTTCTTTTTTCATTTTTAGTATCAAGTGCTTTTATTGCTAAAACTAAATCATGCATTTTTTTATTGTATTTTTTTGTTTCTTCTTCTGACATGTTTTCTTCAAAATGTAATTCGTGCATAGAAAGCAATAGGTAATTAAATTCCTGAACAAAGTCATAAATTTCCTTCCTATTAGTATTTTGAATTTTTAAATTTACTTCTTCTTTATTTTGGGTATCAAGTACAGTATAGCGATTTGCAATGTTGGGATATTTTAAATATCTGGTAAGTATTTGTGCACCTAGACTTGCGCCATTTACATTAACTCCTAAATCTGTGCATGCGTTTATAATTGATATTTTTTTCATATGATTTTATCCTTTTTAATGTTATTTTCAACTTTTGTTTTGACATAATTATGATATTAATCAAATATTAGAGGTCCACAGACGAAATTATACCACAATATAAAAAAAAGTCAATTTTGACGGAAATTTTTAACAAAAGATAGTAAATCTGCAAAATTCTCACAATTGTATTATATAAGTGCAGTCCGCGCAGGCGGAGCGTTAGCGTAGTTCTAGAGCCTTCCAACCACTTTACCCATGTCAAAAATTTATTTTTGACATGTGGACGGAAGGCGACAGCAAGGACAAGCGTTATAATACAATTGTGAGAATATATAGTTACAGAAAAAGTTATTAAAAATTTCCGTCAAAATTGACCTTGAAAAAGTAGTTGAAAAAAAATAAAACTTATGTTATAACTAATTTATATGGGAGGGATTTTAGATGACAAAAAAACAAAAAACTAAAAAAGATATTGGCAAGGTAGCAACAAAAGTTATGGCAATTATTCTAGCAGCAATGATGGTACTTTCTGTTGCAGCTACTTTGGTATATTCAATTATTTATATGGCACAATAATAAAGCAAATGAAAAAATAAAAGAGGTAATTTATGTTCGAAAATATTGGTTTTAGCTTTAATGGAATATGGAACGCATTTACAAGCTATATGATGGATTTATCACAAAATCCTTTTAGGCTTATAACATTGATACTTGATTTAGTGATAGTAGGATATCTGTTATATAAATTTATTAAAAATGCTAAAAATTCAAGGGTATGGCAACTTTTAAAAGGAATTGTTTTAATTTTAATTATTACATTATTAAGTGATGTATTACAACTTAGAATTTTAAATTATGTTTTAACATTTTTCATGCCATATGGTGTTATAGCATTAATTGTTATATTTCAACCAGAATTACGCAGGATGCTTGAACAACTTGGAACAAATAAAATAACAAAATATTTTGGACTAGATAAAGATTTAGCAACAAAGACAAAAGAAGATATTTATAAAGTTGCTATTGCAGCTGTTGAACTTGCTAAGTCTAAAACAGGTGGATTAATTGTAATAGAAAGAGATATACAAATTAGTGATATTATAGATACTGGTATAAAAGTTGATGCAGAGGTTTCGCCACAATTAATTGTAAATTTATTTACTCCAAATACTCCATTACATGATGGTGCTGTAATTATTTCTAAAAATAAAATTGCTGCAGCTGCATGTATTTTGCCACTTGCAGATGATAAGGATATTGCAAAGGAACTTGGCACAAGGCACCGTGCGGGAATTGGAATATCTAAAGAATCTGATGCTATTGCGGTAATTATTTCAGAAGAAACTGGCAAAATTTCTGTTGCAAAAGATGGAACTTTAATTGCAGATGTAAAAGAAGATAGCCTAAGAAATATTTTAATAAAAAATGTTATAACAAAAAGATTTGGTGATGAGAGGCAAAAAAGAGTTGAAAGAATAAAAGCATATAAGCAAAAAAATGTAATCAAGCAAATAGAAAAAGAAGAAAAAAAGGAAGAAGAAAAATAAATGCGAAATATTAAATTAACTATTGAATATGATGGAAAAGATTATAATGGTTGGCAAAAACAGCCTAACCGACCAAATATTCAAGGAGAAATAGAAAAAGCAATAAAAAATGTAACTGGCAAAGAAGTGGATTTAATTGGCTCCGGCAGAACTGATGCCGGAGTGCATGCGTTTGGGCAGGTTGCAAATTTTAAGATAGATTCTGATTTTCCTATTGAAAAAATGGCAACAGCTATTAATTCACAGCTAAAGCACTCAATTAGAGTTTTAAAAGCAGAAGAGGTGGATTTGAATTTTCATAGTAGATATAACTGCCACAAAAAAACATATGCATATATAATAGATAATTCTGACCAAGGAACTGCAATTTATAGAAATACTACATATCATGTTTCTAATCCTTTAAATGTGGAATATATGCAAAAAGCAGCAGATTATTTAATTGGTGAACATGATTTTAGCAGTTTTAAATCAAGTGGAACAAGTAGCAAAAATAGTGTACGTACAATTTTTGATGCAAAAGTTTTAAAAGAACAGGAAAGAGTAATCATAATGCTTACAGGAAGTGGCTTTTTGTATAATATGGTTAGAATAATTGCTGGAACTTTAGTAGAAGTGGGGCTTGGACATATTGCTCCAGAAGAAGTGAAAAATATATTAGAGGCTAAAGACAGACAAAAAGCAGGCAAAACTCTACCAGCACAAGGATTGTTTTTGATGAGTGTTGAGTATTGAGTGAGTGGTGAGTGATGAGTGGTGAGTGATGAGAGATGAGAAGTGGGAAGTGAGAATTTGGAGTTTAGAAGTTAGCGATTGGAGTTTGTAGTTCGTAGTTATAAGGAGTGGCCGATGGCCACTCTTTTCTAACATCTAACATCAACATCCAAATTCCAACTTCTAAATTCCAACTTCTAACGTCTAACTTCTAGACCTACATCTCCAATTACAGTTTCCGTCCATTGTTTCTGCAATTTGTATTTGGTACTATTCTTGCATCACCTGTTAAATTTATGCTATTGCATGGACTTGTATTATTAATTGTAATTGGTGCTTCAATAATTCTTTCCCTTCCATTTTCGGCACATTTTAATCTTTCAAGTAAACAGCAAATCCATTTTGTTAATACTGCTGTTAGGTAAGCTAAAATGGTATATAAAATTGTTAAAACTAAAAAACTGCTGTCAGAAAAAGCAAATGCTACAATCAAGTAAATGGCAAAAAAAGTAGCAGCGACTAGCAATGGATTTTTGAGTATTTTTTGTAGAACAATTGATAATATAATAGTAGCAACAGGAAGTGCAAAGAAAATTAGTAAAGTATTCATATGCGTTCTCTCCTTTATTCTTTAATCTTCTAGATAATGTTTTTATTTTCTATTTCTTATAGATTTTTTACATTATCTATCTCCCAACTATTATATTTTATGTAAAACTTTCAAATTTCGTTACACTTTTCTTGCCACCCACATCCCACCTCTCACCTCTCACCTCTAATTATTACAATTATATTACAGAAATGTTAAATTTAGATTACAAGATGAAAAAAATGTTGTTTTTAATCAAAAAATGTTGTACAATATTTTTAATATAATGTTATAAAGAATATGAGGAGGAATAGAGCAATGGCTAAAAATCCAATGCAAAAAAAAGCACAGAATTCATTTCTATTAGGAATATTGGTAACACTATTAATTACAGGTATTATTATTGCATTTTTGATAGTGAAAATTTTAAGTTTACAAAAACAAGAAGAAGGCAAAATAATGGTTTGTGTATTAACTTCATCTGTAAAATCAGGGCAAACAATTACAATGGATATGGTAAAACAATTAGAAGTTGATAGAACTACGGTTCCAAGCAATTCTTTTGGAGATACTGTAAATACTATAGATACATATTCATTACTAGATTCAAGAGGAAATTCACTTGTAACTAGAAATGGACAATTATCTGCTGTACGTTATGATGCAGAAGGTCAACTTATGACTGATGATCAAGGAAACCCAACATATTATCCAATCGAAACATTGGATGGGGTAAACTATTATTATCAAGGTACTAATGAAAAAGTAGAACTTCAAACAGTGCCTATTATAGCAAAAGTAGACCTTGAGCCAAATACCGTTCTTACAAGTGGCTTGGTTCAAAGAAGTGATGATGCAGTAACAGATGATTTAAGAAAAGTAGAATATAATATGATACTTCTTCCAACCCAATTAACAACGGGGCAATATGTTGACATTAGGTTAAGGTTGCCTAATGGTTCTGATTTTATAGTCGTTTCACATAAGGAAGTGACTCTTCCTATGGTTGCAGGAGTGGATTCAGCAACTACAATTTCTATGAATTTATCTGAACTTGAAATTTTGATGCTAAGTGGAGCGATTTTGGAAGCTTATCAAATTGAAGGATCAAAACTTTATGCTGTTGAATATGTTGAACCAGGATTACAAGAAAGTGCAGTTTCAACATATGTTCCAAGTACAGATATATTAAATACTATAAATAGTGATCCAAACTGCATAGCAATAGCTAAAAAAGGCTTACTTGATAGAATTTACAATTCACATGAAGGCGCAGATGGTAATACCGTATATGATAGTATGAAAGATAATGAATCAGATAAAAGGCAAATGCTTAACAATGCGCTACAAGACAATGAAGACAGAGCAGAAGATAATATAAGTGAGAATCTTCAAAAAGAAATTGAAACAATGCAAGAAGAAAGACAAAATTACCTAGAGTCTTTAGGTGGAACATATTAATAAAGAATGGAGAATAAGATGAGAACAATTGGATTTATTGGAGCTTATGACAAAATAGATTTAATTATATATATAGCTAAACTTTTAACAGAAATGGACAAAAAAGTTATGATTATTGATGCTACAACTTTGCAAAAGGCAAAGTATATTGTTCCTGCTATTTCTCCTTCTAAATCATATGTTACAGAATTTGAAGGAATAGATATAGCTGTTGGGTTTCCAAATTATGCTTATATTAAAGACTATCTTGGAATGCCACAACATGCAGTATTTGAATATGATTATATATTTTTAGATATAGATTCTCCAGAATCGTTAGAGAATTTTGATATAAAATCAGATGCACAAAATTATTTTGTGACTGGATTTGACTTATATTCATTGAAAAGAGGACTGGAAATTCTAGCGGGAATAAAAGAGCCAATGCAATTAACAAAGATACTTTTTTCAAAGGATATTACAGAGGAAGAAGACGAATATTTGAATTATTTGTCTTTAGGATACAAGGTTATCTGGGATGAAGAAAGAATTTATTTTCCAATTGAGCAGGGAGACCAAGTAGTAATTGCAGAAAATCAAAGAGTGGCAAAAATAAAATTTAAAAGACTTACTCAATTTTACAAAGAAAGCTTATTATATTTAACAGAAAAAATGATTGAACCAAACGAATCTGGGGACTTAAAAAAAGTTTTCAGACAAATGGAAAAAGGAGTATAAATAATGGCAGTTATCACATTTCACAGTAATGAAACTAAAGAAACAGGGCAAACCCTATCTGTTGCAGCAATTGCCGCACATATGGCAATTGAACATAATTACAAAATATTAATTATTGCTACTAGCTTTAATGATCTTTCTTTAGAAAATTGTTTCTGGCCATATAATCAAATTAGACCAGGAGGAGCAATTCAAGAAAATGCCATGAATTCAGGTCTTGAATCTGGACTAGAAGGATTAATCAAAGTTTTAGCAAGCAATAGGACTAGTAATGAGATTGTAAAAAATTATTCAAGAACCGTGCTAAGAGACAGATTAGATATTTTATTATCACCAAAGACTATTTCTTATCAAGAATATTCAGAAGTGGCAAGTTATTATCAAGAAGTAATTGCTGCTGCTAATAAATATTATGATCTTGTCTTTGTTGATTTGAGCAAAAATGTACCTGGACAATATATTGAAAATATTTTACAACAGTCCGACATTGTTATGTTCAATTTAACCCAAAGATTGCGTACAATTGATGAATTTATAGAGTTAAGAGAAAACAATGAATTTTTTAGAAGAAAAAATGTTATGTTGTTAGTCGGAAAATATGATTCATTTTCTAAATATAATGCAAAAAATATTACTAGATATTTAAAAGAAAAGAAAGTAATTTCTGCTATTCCATATAATACATTGTTTTTTGAGGCATGTTCAGAAGGAACAATTATTGATTTCTTTTTAAAAATAAGAAATATTGCAGATGAAGCAGATAGAAACTCTAACTTTTTAAAAGGAATAAAAGCAACAGACGATAATATTATTTTTAAACTACAAGAATTACAAATGAAAATATAATTTCACAGGAAGGAGAACAAAAATGCTTAATGTACTTTTGATATTAATCATAATTTTATTAGCTGGATTTATGCTTGTTCGATTCATTAAAAAAAGAAAAAATGAAGAAGTAGAAGAAACCGTAGAAGTTGATGATAAAACATATACATTAGACATGATGAGAGACTTTGTTAAAAAAAGACTTGACGAAATTACTAAGATTAACCTATACGATATTGGACTTTCAGAAGAAGAATTAAAGAGAAGAAAAGAGAAAAAATATGAATTGAAAAAAGCTTTAAAAGGTTGTACATATGGCGATGTTAATGATAAAAAATATATCAAAGAATTAATTTATGATTTACTCTACCGTGAATATGGTGTTAATGAGACTAATGTATCAAAAGCTATACCTTTTGATATACCATCACTTTTAACAGCACAAGATAAATTTGATATTATATTATATATGTATAAAAATGAATTTGGCTATGAGGCAATGGGAGAAATAATAAAAAAATATCATTTAGATGACTTAAAATACGTTGAAGGTGAAGCTAAACCTTGCTATGTTATTACTTCTGATGAAATTAATAATATTTATGAGCAAGAAAATTTTGTTCTTACTTTTACAGATAAATTAAATGTTGTAGTACAAAGAATTTACCAACATTACAAAGGATATAGTAGTATTGATGAAATTAGAGATATGAATATAGATGGTATTTCTGGTGGTGTATCAGGACTTCCAGAATCTTTCTTAAGTCAGGTTGCACAAACAGATGGTGGAAATTATTTAAACCAAATTGCAGAGCATAAAGTACCACGCGCTTGTGATAGTATTTGGATTATGTTCCATGGTAAATCTATAAGGCTTGCTTTTTTATCATTTGGTTCAGAAGCAGAACTAAAAAGGGTGTGCCAAAATATTTATAAGTATAATAATCCAGGACAGTTATCTGATACAAATGGATACAAAATTAATGAAATGAAAGATGGTTCACGTGTTGTTGTAGTAAGACCAAGTATGTCTGAAACATGGGCATTTTTCGTAAGAAAATTCGACGTTAAAAGAGCAACTTTGGAGCAAATTATTAGATTTGAAGGAAAAGATGAAGCTATTGATTTATTAAAATATCTAGTAAAAGGAGCAAGAATTATATCACTAACTGGTGAACAAGGATGCCGGAAAAACAACAATGCTTATGGCAATGATTGAAAATATTTATGAGACAATGAACCTTCGTATTACAGAAACTGCATTCGAGTTACACTTAAGAAAAATATATCCAACAAGAAATATCTTATCAATGAGAGAAACAGAAACAGTATCTGGACAAGACTGCTTGGACGTTCAGAAAAAAACTGACGGTTCTGTTAATATCATAGGTGAGGTTGCAACAGACCCTGTTGCTTCTTGGATGATACAATCTGCACAAGTTGCTTCAAAATTTACATTATTTACTCACCATGCTAAAACATTTCCAGACTTAGTAACAGCTTTACGTAACTCTATGTTAAGATCTGGAGTCTTCACAGATGAAAAAACTGCAGAAGAACAAGTTGTACAGGTATTAAATTTTGATATACACTTAGTAAAAGACTTTAGAGGAAACAGATATATAGAAAGAGTAACTGAATGTATACCAGTAGAAGACAAAAATGATTATACATTTGATTACAGAAAAGAAAGAAGCCTAGAAGGCAAATTAGATAAATTTATGGATAATGCTACTGTATTTTTTACGAAAACTACAAACAAAGAATTGTATAAATATAGAAATGTTATGGAATATCAAGATGGTAGATATGTGCTAACAAATCCTATAACAGAAGCAAATATTAAAGCCATGAGAGAAAATATGGATAGTAGTGATGTTGAAGGATTTGATGACTTCTTAGAGAGAAATTGGGGAATTAAGCCACCCAAAAACATCGATATTGGTTTGGAAGAAACAACAGTAGGTGCAATACCAGAAACAGGTGAAGCAACCAAAAAAAGAGGAAGAAAACCAAAAAATGCAACACAAGTTTAAACTTATTACAATGAATTTAAATTAACAAAAAATATTTTAGAGGGCAAAAGTTATAAAATTAAAAATCTAATATCTAACTTCTAAACTCTAACTTCTAGAATGTGAGGTGACTTAAGATTGGATTCTAACTTAATTATGTACATATTAATAGGCTCTATCGGGATATTTTTAGTACTAATACTTGCTTACTTATTTATAAGAAAAAAGATGAATACTTCTGAAGTAAAGCAGATTCAAAAACTAAGAGAAGGTACAAAGGCAAAATCCTTTTCATCAGAAATGCTTTTTCAAAAATTATATATTTATTATCTTAAGACACCATTTTTGAAGAAATACCTATTAAAAGTACGTAGAAGACTTGAGATTATAAATGTAGATGATGAATATTTAACAAGAAAACAATCGGCAACAATATTAACAAAAACATTAGGAATTATTATTCCGCTTACAATAGGAATACTTGTTTTAACACATAGTAATACATTACTATTAGTTATTTTACTATTATTTGAACTATTTATGGTAGACACTTTTATGGATGGAATGGTAAATAAAATAGATAATAAATTACTAAAACAGCAAATAGAATTCTTTTCGGAAATTAGGCATGCATACCATGAATTTAACATGGTTGAAGAAGCTATTTATCAAGTAGCACAAGATGATGAAAAACCAGAAATGTCAAGACAGGCAGAAAGAATTTATGAAGTACTTATTTCAAATGACCCAGAGTCAGAATTGGAAAAATATTATGATATTGCTCCAAACAGTTATTTAAAGGAATTTGCTGGTATTTCATATTTGACAAAAGAATTTGGAGATAGAACAATAGATAAAACATCTCTATACCTTAAAAACTTAAATAACATTACACAAGAGATGCAGTTGGAAATATTAAAAAGAGATAAATTAGATTATACATTTCAAAGTTTATCAGTAATTTCAATAGTACCAATTTTGGCATTACAACCATTAAAAGATTGGGCAATATCACAATTTAGCTTTACAGAGAGTTTTTACAACGGAAAAACAGGTTTTATTGTTCAAATTTTAATTATGTTATTGACTTTTGTTTGTTATCTTTTGATTGGTAAATTAAAGGATAATGGATCAACAGCAATGAACACTAAAAATACAGAAAATCCTTGGCAGGAAAAATTATATAAAATACCTTTTATAAAGAAAATTATTAATACCTTGATGCCTAAGGAAGGAACAAAAGAAGATAGAAAGCTAACAAAAAAAATGAAAGATGCTGCAAGTAAAGACAAAAAGCAGTGGATTTATATTAACAGGGTATTAATATGTATTATAACATTTGCAGTAAGTATTTTTTTATTTAATTATATACATAATTTAGTAATTAAAGGAGTATATGAAGATCCAACACAGGATTATAATATATTAGGTCAAATGTCAGAAAAAGATGAAGAACGAGCTATGAAACTTACTGAATCAGATAATGAATATTTGGAATATTTCAAAGGACAACCTGAGATAGAAGTAGATAAAATTGCTAATGTTATGAGGCAAGGTAGAGTAAATCAGGATTATATAGAAAGTACAGATGAAGAAGTGCTAACAGCAGCAGAAAGGGTTTCTACAAAATTAAAAACAGTTAGTTCAGAAACATTGCAATGGTTTGAATTATTAATGGCACTTGTATTTGCAGTAATGGGATATATGGCACCTATCTGGATGCTAACTTTCCAAGCTAAAATGAGGCAATTAGAAATGGAAGATGAAGTTATGCAATTTAACACCATTATACTAATGCTTATGAAAATTGAGAGGGTAAACGTAGAAATTATTTTGGAATGGTTAGAAAGATATGCAAATATATTTAAAGAACCAATTACCAAATGTGTTAATAACTACGAAAGTGGTGCTTGGGAAGCATTGGAACAGCTAAAAGAAGATGTTACATATCAACCATTTATTAGAATTGTGGAAAGTTTGCAAGCAGCTGTTGAAAAGATTCCAATTGAAGACGCTTTTGATGAACTAGATACAGAAAGAGAATACTACCAAGAAAAGAGGAAAGAATCAAACGAAAGATTGATTGCGAGAAAAGGAAGAATAGGAAAAGTAATAGGTTTTGCACCAATGATTGTCCTATTTGTTGGTTACTTAATTGTACCATTAGTTGTTATAGGTTTAAGCAGTATGACAGGTACTATGAATTCTGTTAGTGCAGGAACAACGACTTAATAATGTAAATACTAAGTTTAAGGAGGATATCTATGGAGAATGCATCTAAGGCAATTATAATAGCAGGTGGAATCTTAATATCAGTAGTTATTTTATCTGTATTAGTTATACTATTTAATCAAATAGGAAGCACATATTCAGCAGAAAATGACTCTTTAACTATAGAGCAGATGGAGGAATATAATAGAAGATTTTCAGTATACAATAATGTTAAAGGATTTTACGGAAGTGAAATTTTATCATTAGCAAATTTAATAGAAGATTATAATAATAGATTATTGTTAGATACTGATGGGATAAATAGTGAATATTACACAGAAAATAGTATTAAGGTAGAAATTAGATTTGTAAAACAAGTTATAGGAATAACTAGTGGAGGAGTTTCAATTGCTAATTTTCCTTCAAATATAAATAAAGAACTTGATATTAGTGAGATAAAAGCATATAATGACATGATTGAACAATATGCAAATGAACATCCAAATAATGATGATATTTCAGGTCAATTGAAAGATTTTAGAGGATTAGTATTTAAGTGTGATCAAGATAGAACAAGATATAATTCTCAAGGAAGAATTTCATATATGCATTTTACACAACAAAGCTTATAATCTTATGATAAAATAAATATCTGATTCATAATAGAGAGGATTGAATATGGAAAATGCATCAAAAGCCCTTATTATGGCTGGAAGTATGTTAATAGGAGTTATAATTATATCAATAGGTGTATATATTTTTACAACATTTGGTGGTTCAAGTAAAAACATACAAGAACAAGTTGATAATAGGGTTTTAGCAGAATTTAATAATAATTTTGAAAAATTTTTAGGAAGTGACTGTACCATTCATGATATTGTAAATACAATAAGTTTTGCTAAAAAAAACAATAAAGAATTTGAATTTACTGATGCTGATAGAGAAAATCCTTATTATATAGAAGTTTATGCAAAAGATATAGGTTATAATAACAAAAATTTAAGTTCTGATTCAATAGTTGAAGATGATTATTTGGAATGGTTTAAAAATTATAGTGTAAATAATTCTGCAGGGGCAGAAGTACAATTATTATACTTTAGGGTTTCAAATATAGAGTATTCAGAATTAAATATTGATGGAAGTATAAAACAAAGGGTTAAATCTATAACTTTTGAAATCAAAGACTAATATAAGGAAAGTTTTATGAAGAAAAAAATTTTAGTAATTTTAGGAATTTTTATAATTATCTTGATATTTGTTGTAAGTTTATTGTATAATTATGATAAACAAGTAAAAAAAGCTCAAAATTTTAATAGTCAATATGAATTATATTATGAAAAAACAATATTGGGCACAGATTTTGCAACATTATTAAATAAAGTGTCAGATTATAACGAAAAAAATGGTATTGACAAAGATGAAAATAATAGATATTATTTAGAAACAGATGACTCGATTTCTGTACAAGTAAAATTTTTAGAAAAAGAAGAACCTGTTAAAATGGAAGACATTTTATTTCAAGATATGGAAAACTTCATTAAGTTCTATGCAACAAGTAGTTTTAAATGTACAAAAATTGAATATCATGATGAAAATAAACAAGTAAAAAGCTTATATTTTGAGCAAATTTCAAATTAGATTTTAATATTGAGTTATATTAACTCAAAAAAATAAATAAAAACAAAGGTTAAAGGGAGGAATGTATTATGGAGAATGCGTCAAAAGCATTAATTATTGCGGGAGCAATCTTAATTTCAATTGTGTTAGTAAGTGTGGGAGTTTTAGTTGTAAATAGTTTAAATCCAGATGAGGGAATTGATGAAATGGAAAGACAACAAATTGCTACTTTTAATTCAAAAATTGAAGGTAGCACAGGTAACAATAAGCAAGGCACTGTGGCTAGACAACTTATTTCAACTATTATTAGTAATAATAGCACATCTGATTACCAGATTACAGTTAATTTCGGTGGAAAAGATCTATCAAGCAGTAGCGATTTGTCAACAGCAAGAAACAGTATTAGTACAACAAAAAGATATAATATAACAGCTTCTTATGAGGGCGAAGGTGGTAGAATAAATTCTGTAACTATTACTGAATAAGTAAAAAATATTATAAGTAATATGTGAATTAGGAGAAAATTATGGAAAATGCGTCAGATGCCATCATTATGGCAGGAGCAATGCTCATTTTTGTCATTGCGTTAACGGTGGCAGTGACAACATTTTCACAAGCAAGAGCAACAATAGATATGGTTGCATATGTAAGTGATGAAACTAATTATTATGAATATATGGATACAACTAATAATACAGCAAAGTATAGAACTGTAGGACTAGAGACAATAATACCTACATTATACAAGTATTATAAAGAAAATTATACAGTTGTATTCCTAGATAGAAATGGAAAAGGCATAAAGCTGTACGAAACTCAAACAGACCTACAACTATGGCCAAAAGAATCTGATAGCACAACAATTCCGCCAATTGCTAGTAAATATCCAGGGATGGATGAGAAGAGTATCTGTTCATTTGATTTGGGAGAAGAAACACAACGCATGGAGCCTTGGACTGCTGATGCGGCAGATGTTAAGAAAAATTTAGATGCCTTCTTAAATGGAGGAACATTTGAAGGGTATAATTATAGCCCTGGCTTTATAGCAGAATATGCTGATGATACTTTTAGGGAAACAATAGGTGAATATTCTACAGATACTGATGAGGATTCACAGAATCTTTCTAGTTTATTAGACCAAGGCATTAGAAATAATAAGAACAAAAGAGTAATTGTATATCAATTAATAAATTAGTAATATTTAATTAAAGTATTAAGAAGGAGAGGTATTAAACATGTCAGATAGTTTTATTACAATTATAGCAATATTTTTAGCAGCAATTTTAATGTTCATATTTCCGTTAATGTCCATGGCAGATAGAACTGATGATATTTCTCAATTGGCTGTTCAAACTGCTACTACAGAGTTTGTAGATAAAGTTAGAACAACAGGAAGGTTAACATTGGATGATTATGACCAATTTGTTTCAACTTTAGCAAGTACAGGAAATTCATATGATATAGAGATGACAATATATCACCTTGACGAGAACCCTGGAGTAAAAGTAACACAGGCGGATATTACTAAAGTTGGTGAAAATCTATATTATAATGAATATACTACACAAATAAACGAAAAATTAGATGAAAGTGGAAGAATAAACCTAAAAGAAGGAGATATGTTTTCAGCTACAGTAAAAAATACAAATAGAACAATTGCAGAATTATTAAGAGGATTTTTCTATAGCGTTACTGGAAATGATACATACCAAGTAGCAGGTCAACATGGTGGAACAGTTGCTGTAAATGGATCATCTAAATAAAAAATAAAACTGTTCTAAAACAGTAAAATTATGGAGTGGAATAGTTTTCCACTCTGTTTTTAGATAAGAAAGGATAAATATAATGAAATTTCAATATTTGGCTGTTATATTTGTAATTATTATAATGCCAATAGCATTAGTAATGAATTTTTATACACAGGCTCAGATAGATGTCATAAATAAGCAAACAACTTACATGGCGAAATTAAATGATGCTACATATGATGCTGTAAAAGCTTTTCAATTAAATACAACAAATAGCTATTATTCTAGTATTAGTGATTCTAAAATAAGGGATATAGAAGCATCAATTAATACATTTTATAATTCACTAACTTCTAGTATAAATTATACAAAATTAGAATTACAAGAGTATGTTCCAGCAATTGTATATACATTATATGATGGATATTATATCTATGGCAAAAGATATAATGTGTATGATAATGTTGAAATAAATGATAGCACAGGTGTAGTAGAACAAATAGAAATTGACACACAGCTTAATGATGTAAATAGATATGAATATGGGTTAAAACCATTTGTATATTATTCATGCAGATACAAAAAAGGAAATGATGATTTTGTTGTAAATTTCACATTAGATAATTTTATTAGCATTTATGGAAAAATTAATGGTAACTATGAATCAAAATCTGGATATTTAATCAATATCAATGATTGTACTGTGAATTCATCAGGGGTTGTAACTGCTTACAAAGATGCAAACTTATCTGCAACAGAAAATTTATCAGAATATTTAATATTTGCTGAAAAAGCAACATCAGAAGGAGAAGAAAGTATACCAAGTAGCACTTCAGATTTTAATAATGGGGAATATATATATATAGTATATAATAGTCAAAAAATATATAGAGGAAAAGATAAAGGCGGCGAAGAAAGATATTTTTGGTTTAACCAAGGAGAAGCAACAGTGTTGGCGGCTCCTGCTGAAGAACTTGTACAGGCATTTGAAAATAAAACGCAAAGTGCTAGACAGTATTATACAGATGCATATAATTTTAGCATTTGGGTAAATAATAATATAGGCAGTATTGGACAAATAAATATAAGATTAGCAAATACTGCAGAACCACTAGAATTTATAGCAACTGAACCAATTTTTGAAACAAGCAATCAAGACCCAGAAGACCCAAGTTCAACATTTAATCAACACAGAATTGCAGTAATAAAAAATGCTATAAAAACAAATTTAATGGCGGCAATTAACAGCTATAATAGTAATTCTAGTGCTACTGAATTTGCATTGCCAGAACTTTCTGAAGAAGAATGGGATAAAGTTGTTAATAATGTTTGTGTAATAGCGTTTGTACAGGGATTACCAATAGGTGGCAAATATTTTAATAGCTATACAGTAATTCCAAATGATAAAAATAATGAATTTGTAGATGTGGATTCCGTATATATTCTAACCAGTGATGGGCAGTATCATATGCCAAATTGCCCGGAATTAGTAGAAAATACAAGTTATCAAGATGATATAGTGGGCGGATATATAAATACTTCATTTTCGAGGCAAACATCTGATGGAAAATACTATTATAAACATGTTCAAGATAGAAATGTTAGAAGTCCATATACTGCATGCTATCATTGTATAGTAAATGCAAGTGAAAAATATGATTTAAATGATGATATATTTTTAAATGAATCTAATACAATTGAAGGTCATAACATTAAAGTTTTAAGAGATAAATTTTTAACATATTTATCAAGGGAAAAATATAATTTATACAAAACAACTAGTTATGGAGCAAATACATAGTTATTAATTGTTTAAAAATAAAAAATATGGTTATCCTATTTATAAAGGAGAAACCATATGAGTGTTATAAAAAAAATTTGTATTATCACTTTACTATTAGTAATTTATATATATGCCTGTTATATTATATTTTCACCAGAGAATTATATTATAATGGAAGGTGAAAATTTAGAAATTAATACTTTATTTGGAATAAGATTAATTTCTAAAAAAGACACAAATTTGCAAACTGTACAAACAGTAAGCAATATAAATAAAAACAAAGTAAATAAAATAGGAAAAATAGACTATAATTTAAACTTATTTAACATATTAAATATAAAAGAAGTAAGTGTAAACATTATTCCAAAAACTAGTGTAGTGCCTGTGGGTGAAGCGATAGGCATGAAGTTATACACAGATGGAGTATTAGTTGTAGGAATGTCTGAAATAGAAGGAAAAAAGCCATATGAGCATTCTGGCATTCAAGAAGGAGATAGAATAATACAAATTAATGAAAATAATATTAATAATACAAATGAATTAATGGAAGAAGTTAATGCTAGCCTTGGAAATAAAATTGATATAAAATATGTGCATAATGAAGAAACAATAACAACTAGCATAAAGCCTGTAAAAAATAAAGATAATGAGTACAAGCTGGGGTTATGGGTAAGAGATGCTGCAGCAGGTGTGGGAACATTAACTTTTTATGAACCATCAACAGGAATGTTTGCATGTTTAGGACATGGAATTTTAGATGTAGATACTTCCGAACTTATTACAATTGCAAATGGGGAATTGGTAACAACTAATATACTAAATATACAAAAAGGTGAAAGAGGTACACCAGGAGAAATAAGAGGAACTATTGAGTCTGGCTACACAATTGGCCAAATTTCAAAAAATACTCAGTTCGGGGTATATGGAATTCTAAATACACCTTCATATCTTTCAATTTCACCAACTGATGCATTAGAAGTTGCCTCAAGAGATGAAATAAAAACAGGACCTGCAGAAATTATTTGTGAACTAGAAAATGGAAAGAGAAAACATTATAAAATAGAAATTGAAAAAATTTTTGTAGCTAATAATAAAGATAACAAAAGTATGTTATTAAAAGTAAGTGATGAAGAACTTTTAGATAAAACTGGAGGAATAGTGCAAGGCATGAGTGGAGCGCCGATTATACAAAATAATAAATTTATTGGAGCAGTAACACATGTATTAGTTAATAATCCAACAATGGGGTATGGTGTTTTTGCTGATATTATGATAAAACAAATGAGACAAACAGACAATTGAATATTATTTATTAGGAGACATAAATGAGAAAAAATAAAATTATACCAATTATTTTAATAGTGTTAATTGTTGCAATATTATCAATCTTGATACTTATGTTATATTCTTCATTAGTAGGAGTTAACCAAGTTAGTAGCGAAAATCTAGAAAATGAGCAATTAAATACACAAGTAACACAAAATATAGAAGCAATTCAACCTTCTATTAATACCGAAGAAGATAATGATATTTTTATAATAGAACCTATAACTGAGCCTGAACATTCAGAAGAGAAAGAAGATAATCTTTATTCATCATATTATTATAGCCAATTAAATGAAGATGCAAAGAAATTTTATGATGGACTAAAAGAAAATAAGGAAAATTTAACTTCTGGTAATTATACAATAGATTATGGCACAGAATTTAACACAATTTTAAATTCAGAAGGTGGAAAAGAAAAGGTAAGTACTGATTTTCAATCTGCTTGGAATGCTTTTTCATATGATAATATAGATTTATTTTATATAGATGTTAGTAAAGTAACATTAACAAGTGAGCAAAGTAACCTTGGAGGAATTATAACATATAGCTTATCTATTGGGCCAGGAGAAAATGACAATTATTTTTTAAATAGTTTTAAGAATGAAGATGAAGTCAAAAATGCGATAGAATATTTAGAAAATATAAAAGAGCAAATGATAGAACAAACATCAAATGATAATATTTATACAAAAATTGCAAAAGTGCATAATTGGCTTATATATTTTGTGGATTATGAAGAAAGTACTAATTCAAAAGATCAATACACTATATATGGTGCATTAAAAAATGGAAAAGCGGTTTGTGAAGGTTATGCAAGAGCATTTAAGTATTTTATGGATGGAATTGGAGTTCCTTGTGTACTTGCTTCTGGAACAGCACAAAATTCACAAGGAGAGACAGAAAGTCATGCATGGAATTATGTACAAATAGATAATAAATGGTATGCTACTGATGTTACATGGGATGACCCTGTTGTAATGGGTGGAGAAGAGCAAACGGATGAAATGAAATATCAATATTTTCTCAAGGGTTCTGAAGAATTTTTTAAAGATCATAAAGAGGATGGAAAGATTTCAGAACTTAGTATGGAATTTAAATTTCCAACACTAGCAACAGAAAACTATAGAGATTAAAAGAATAAAAAGTGGGTTTAATCCACTTTTTATTCTTTTAATCTGCAACTAATTTAGGTCCAATATTTGTAACAGTACCTGCACCTAATGTTAAAACAATATCATTTTCGATTGTGTGTTCTCTTAAATATTTAACAATTTCATTAAAATCAGAAATATATACAGCTTTTTTACCATAATCTTCTAATTTATGTACTAAATCTAAAGAAGAAACATTGTAAGTATTATCTTCTCTAGCTGCGTATATGTCTGTAACAATTACATGGTCAAAATTAAGAAGTGCTTTTGCAAAATCATCTAATAAATTTTTGGTTCTGCTATATGTATGTGGTTGAAAAACAACCCAAGACTGTCTATAATCTTTTTGCTTCAAGGCATTAGCTGTTGCTAAAATTTCAGTAGGGTGATGACCATAATCATCATAAATACTAACACCATTGTTAAATGAACCAACATATTCAAATCTTCTATGAGCACCGGTATATTTTTGAAGTGCTTCTTTAATATTTTCCTTTTCAATTCCATATTCGTGGCAAACTGCAATACATGCTAAAGCATTCATAACATTATGGATTCCAGGAACTGTTAAACGAATAGTCTTATAAAAATTATTATTGTAATAAACATCAAATGTAGGAAAACCATTTGTATTAAAACTAATATTTCTTGCTATAAAATTTGCATTATCGTTTTCTATTCCATATGTGACTGTTTTGGCAAGAGTATTTCTAGCAATGGTTCTACAATTTTCATCATCCCAATTAATAACTAATAATCCATCTTCTGGCAGAAGCTTTACATATTTTCCAAAAGAACGAACTATATTTTCTAAATTACCAAAATAATCTAAATGATCGTTATCAATATTTAAAATGACTTCTGTTTTTGGAAATAACTTTAAATAACTTTCTACATATTCACAAGCTTCGATTATAAAGTAATCACTACTACCAACACGATAATTTCCATTAATAGGTTTTAAATAAGCACCAACTTGAATAGATGGATCTTTGTGAGCTTCTAAAAAGCACATTGAAATCATGGATGTAGTTGTAGTTTTACCATGAGTACCAGAAATACAAATGGTATTGTGAAATGCCTTTGTGATTTTTCCTAAAAAAGTTCCTCTTTCTATAGTAGGAATATTTAACTCATGTGCTTTTACTAATTCTATATCATCTTGTTTGATAGCTGCACTATATACAACAACATCAGCTTTTACTAAATCTTCAAGATTATGACCGATTTCAATATGAATTCCATGACTAATTAATTTATCAGTTATTTCAGATTTTGTAGAATCTGAACCTGTAACATAAAATCCCCAAAACTTTAAAATTTCGGCAATTCCACTCATACTAATTCCGCCAATGCCAATCATGTGAATGTGTTTATACTGTTTTAGTTCTTCTATATTTGCCAAAAAATAACACCCCTTTTATGTATTATAGTTTATTAACATATATGAAACTCTCACATCTCAATACTCACCTATTATATACTTTTATGCATTTTTTTTCAAGTTATTTTATGAAATTATAGCAATTGCAGTTCATAATATTATAATATTAACTTGTAATAATAATAGTGAATTTAAAAAAATAAAAAATATTGTAAAATTAAGAAGGAAAAAAAATATTTTTGGCGAATAATATAATTGTACATAAGAAATGTATAAAAAACTGGAAAGGATGGTACTTAAAAAATGCAAATTACAGATGTACGTTTAAGAAAAGTAAATTCAGAAAACAGAATGAAAGCTGTTGCTTCTGTGACATTTGATAATGAGTTTGTTGTTCATGACATCAAAGTTATCGAAAGTCAAAATGGATTATTTATTGCTATGCCTAGCAGAAAAACTCCTAATGGAGAATTTAAGGATATAGCACATCCAATCAATGCTGATACTAGGGAGAAAATTCAAAAAGCTATATTAGAAGCTTATGAAGCTCCAGAAACTGAAGAAACTACAAATACAGAATCAGCAGAATAATAAATATTAAAAGAACCGCCTCATTAGAAGCGGTTCTTTTTTTTCAGTGGGGCTCACGCCCGACATCAAACACTTGAAAGCTTTTAATCAACTTTCTTTCGGCCAATTGACCGGGAGCAGAAATTGTGAAAATCACTTCGCTATTTTCAAGTTTAGCGATTATCTTGCATCCAAGTGCGCTAGCCATGTTCAACTTAGAACACACAACAGAGATGTATCCTATAGGAGAAACAGCATGAAAAGAAAATAAGTTCTTTTTATCAAGATCTTTTTTTGCCTTTTCGGGCAAAACGACTTGAACTCGAAAGGCTTTATTATCTTTGCTGGTTGTCATAAAAAAACATGGTGCGGGGATGACAAAACCTTCTTCCTGGGAAATGTAAGAGTAAAAGCGACTCTTATCATTAAGTGATTTCTCACTCAAACAAACCCGAATTTCGATTGGCGTAGGTTCCCACTGGGAATGGTGGTGTTGCGATACTTCTGAACTGCTCATAACAGTACCTCCATTTATCATAATTAATGGGCTATTACCCATAATTATATATATTATATCATATAAATGCTGAAAATGCAAGGAAACAAAAAAAGAGGTGCCTTATTTTAAGGCAACCTCTTATAGGAAATTCTAATTATGCACGTTCAAGGACGAAAAAGCCATCCTCGTTAGGAAAACTTCCTAGCATACGTGCTCTGCCGGATTCAACTTCTTTCTTTGCCCAAGGATTTTTTGCAAAAATAATTTTGGAGTTGAAATAAAAATCTTTAAGCTGTCCGAGGGTAAAGGTGTTAGTTGTTTCTTTCTTTTCCATTGCGTAAAATTCCCTTCTAAAAATATTCCTGAAATTTAACAGGTTAAAAAATATTATATCACAAAAATAATAAAATAGCAAATATTGATATTAATTTTATTAAAATTGTTGACATTGGGGAAATAGCGTTGTATAATATAAAAGCATATATTTAGCGATGAAGTAAGATGTGGCT
>CALXVE010000011.1 GCA_944391885.1 uncultured Clostridia bacterium
CTACATGTCCACCTTTTTCAGTAATAGAAATACTAAGGTTTGGCTCATCTTCCCTATTAATTTTTGCATTAAAATCATATGTTATCATACTTGTATTTTCAGATTTTCCAGATAATGAAATTTCCTCTACTTTATCCTCACCTATAAATTTTGTAGCAATTTGTTTTGCTTCTTCCTCATTTATATTCTCACCTGTTAGTCCTTTTTTTTCTTTGCTTGTCAAATGCTCAGAAAATGCACCGTCATATATTAGGCCAGAATATTCGTGGAAATTCTCCTCTAAATTAGTAAAACTTGTTTTTGAAATATTGCTAACCTCTTGCGCAAAAGCAACTGTTCCTTCCTTTGTAAGCTCTCCCCAGCTAATTCTTCCATCGTTCATATCTGCAGATAATTGATTTAATGTATTTTCAAGTTCCACACTGTAATCATGTAATTCTTTTAAATTATCCAAATCCTCTTGACTTAATTTTTCATCATTTATATTTTTCCTTGAAAGAGAATAACTATATTCACTTACTTGATTTAAAAATTTTTCTGTTTTTTCTAATTCAACACTTTCTATAGGAAGTCTTGACAAATACACTTGGGCTAAATTGGCCTCTTTCCAAACATTTGTCAAAATCTCCGCGCCATGCTGTGGAGTGCTAGAAATTAAAGATTTTGCAAGGTATGTTTCAACATTTTGCACATAATCCACTAGCTCAAAAAAAGCCATATTATATTGGTTTTCTGAAGCTTGCCTATACTCAACTTGCTTTTTATAAATCCACACTCCCATTAAAACTATAATAGTAAATAACACTACAATAACACTTAACATATGCCTATCTTTTAAGCGATTTTTCCAATCAACTAACTTATCTGTAATCTTTCCCATATTTTTAAATCCTCATATAATATATTTACAATCAATTTTATTTCAAATTACATTAAATAAATGATTGTATAAGAAAACTTTAATGTAAATTAATAATATATAGAAGCGTCCCTAAGTCACCCTATTTAGGGTGACTGGGACCCGTCCCCTATTTGCAAAATCTATGCTTTCCGATTGTTTTTATATGTGGTCTTGACCAAATCCAATCATTTGTTGCTGTATCTGGGTTAAAATAGTAAACTGCTCCATCTGTTGGGTCCCAGCCATTTAATGCATCTTGTGCGGCTTTTACTACAGTTGAGTTTGGGTCTATTGGTACATTAATCTGCCCATCTGAAACCGCTGTAAATGCACCTTGCTGATATATAACACCTGCAATGGTATTAGGAAATCTTGAATCTTTTACACGGTTTAGTATAACTGCTCCAACTGCAACTTGCCCTTCATATGGCTCACCTCTTGCCTCTCCATTTATTGCCCTTGCTATTAATTGCACATCTGAGGTATTTCCTGCACTAGAGGCTTTAACTTCATCTTGACCTGCAAATTCAAATATCGAAAAAATTAAAACAAAAAATAATATTACTAAAAATAAATAAGTCACAACTTTTACAACTATATTTCTAATATTGTATTTTTTCATACATTCACTCCTTTATATTTTCTCTCAAATCTATTTTGTTCATTTTTTGTAAAAATATACAAAAAAATACAAACCTTAAAATAATATTTTTCCATTTTTTGTCAATTTTTTTTAATTTATGCTTTTCTAATTTGAATTTATATGATAGAATTGATATGAATTTTTAATTAATGAAAGGATTCTAAAATGGAAACAATACTAATTTTTTACGCTTCATATGGCGGAGGGCATTTATCTGCTGCAAAATCAATCCAAAATTACATTGTAGAAAAATGTGAAAATGTAGATGTTGAAATGATTGATTGTATGAAATACATTAATAAACCAATTGAAAAATTGACAACAGGCGCTTACCGCGAAATGGCAAAAAAAACACCTAAACTCTGGGGAAAAATATATTCTGGTTCACAAAAAGGTCTTCTATCTGTAATTAGTAAAGACTCTAATAAATTGATGGCCAAAAAATTGAATAAATTAATTCAAGAAAGAAAACCAAATTTAATTATTTCGACTCACCCATTTAGTAGCCAAATGTGCAGTTATTTAAAGAAAAAAGGCTTAATTAATTGCAGACTAGCCACTGTTATGACTGACTTTGCTATGCACAAACAATGGCTAATTGGCCATGAATTTACTGATTATTTCTTTGTTTCTAATAAGAATATGAAAAACGATATGGTAGAATATGGAGTTAATGCAAATAAAATATTTGTAACTGGTATTCCTATGTCTAATCGTTTTTTTGAAAACTTTGATAACACAAAAATCTATGAAATGTTTAATTTAAATCCTGAGAAAAAAGTTATTTTATTTTTCGGTGGCGGAGAATTCGGCATCGGAAAAAATCAGACCATACAAGTTCTAAAGTCTTTTATTAGCTTAGTTCCCAATTATCAAATTATTGCAATTGCTGGAAAAAATGAGAAAATGAAGGAAGAGTTTGAAAATTTAGTAAATGAATATAATGCTAGTAACAGAATAAGAGTTTTAGGTTTTACAGATAAAGTTCCAGAATTAATGCATATTGCATGTTTAGTAGTAACAAAACCTGGTGGGCTTACTACCACTGAAACTTTAGCTTGCGGACTTCCTATGGTTATAATTAATCCAATACCTGGGCAAGAAGAAGAAAATGCAGAATTTTTAGTTTCAAATGGAGTAGCTATTTGGATTAAAAAAGATGATAATTTGGAAGATGTCATTTCTTCATTATTTAGCTCTGACGCATTAGAAAAAATGAAAGAAAATGTAAAAACTCTTTCAAAAAAGAACTCTACAGAACAAATTTGCAAAATTTGCTTAAATATTTGAATTTAATTATCAATATTTAATACAATAAATTGCCTATATATATTATAACGTTTGTCCTTGCTGTCGCTTTCCATCCACATAGTAAAAAATAGCTCCGCTATTTTTTACTGTGGTTCGGTAGTTGGAAAGCTCTAGAACTACGCTTCGCTCCGCCTGCGCGGACTGCACTTATATAATATATATAGGCAATTTTAAAAATATATAATTAAACCAAAAAAATCTATTATTTGTTAATAACTTTTTTGGGTTATAATTCTCTTCTACCTTCTAATGCCTTGCTTAGCGTAACCTCATCTGTGTATTCCAAATCCCCACCAACAGGGATTCCATGTGCAATCCTTGTAACCTTTATGCCCAAAGGCTTAACCAATTTTGAAATATACATAGCAGTTGCCTCACCTTCAACACGAGGATTTGTAGCCAAAATAATCTCCTTAACACTTCCATCCATTAGCCTTGAAAGCAATTCCTTAATCTTTATATCGTCAGGTCCCACACCGTTCATAGGCGAAATGCTACCATGTAACACATGATATGTGCCCTTAAATTCATGTGTTCTTTCCATTGCCACCACATCTCTAACATCTTCTACAACACAAATTGTGGTATGGTCCCTATTAGAATTTGCACAAATAGGGCAAGGGTCTGTATCAGATATGTTATAACATTGTGAGCAATATTTTAGATTCTTTTTTGCATCTAAAATAGCTTGCACAAACTCCTTTGTTTCTTCCTCTGTTGCATCCAGAATATGAAAAGCAAGCCTAGCTGCTGTTTTATTACCAATACTAGGCAATTTTTCAAATGCTTCAATTAACTTTTCAATTGATGGTGAGTAATATCCCATTTTGCCTTCTCCTTGTTACATTAATCCTGGAATATTATATTTTCCTAATTCTTGTGCCTGTGCACTATCTACTTTGCGTAAAGCCTCATTTACGCAACTTAAAATTAGGTCTTGTAGCATTTCCACATCTTCTGGGTCCACTACTTCTTTTTTTATTGTAATCTCTTTTATTTCTTTATTTCCAGATACTTTTACATAAACTGCTCCGCCACCAGTGCTTGCATCAAACTCCTTTGCTGCTAATTCAGTTTGTGATTTTTCCATATCTGCTTGCATTTTTTTAGCTTCTTTCATTAATTGATTGATATTCATACCACCAAATCCGCCACCCATCCCTGGGAATCCTCTTCTTGCCATATTCTTCTCTCCTTTAAAAATATTTATTCATCTATTACATTAATAGGAATATCTAAATCATCAATTGGATTTTTTTCCTCTTTGACCTTTTGCTGTAAAATAGCATCCTGATTATCTAAAAGCTTAATTCTCATCTCTTTGCCACACTCAATAGAAATTAATTTTGTTAGTTCCTGCATATTTTCAGGTCTTTCCATTATGCTTTTTATAAAAGGGGTTAAGCCATTTTCAAATACTATTCCCACTGTCATATCATTTATTAAAGTAGCTGTTGTATTTAATAAATTTGTGGCTAATAGCATTTTTCGCTGCTCTTTTAGGTTATTTATAACCTTAGGCCAAAATTCCAATTTACTAATATTTAACTTTTTCAAATCTATTTTTTCTGTTTGATTTTTTTTCTTTTCTTCTTTAGGTGCTTTTTCAGTATTTTGAACTGTATTTTTAGGTGTAACAAAATTACCTTCAGATACTTGTTTTTCAAGTTTTAGCACCCTATTATTTAAATCCTCTAAACTTTGTGAGGCACTTTCTTCTATTGGCTTACATAGTTTAATCATTGCAACTTCAAACAATACAGATTTTTGTGAAGACCATTTCATATCATTTTCTAATTCTGATAAAGTATAAATTATTTTTAGCAACTTTTCCTTAGAAACTTTTTCAGAAATTTCTGATATTTGTTTTAACTCTTCTTTACTGTATATATCCAATTTTCCTGTTGTTTTCCATACTAAAATATCTTTTGTATATTTTATTAATTCCCATAAAAGATTATTTAAGTCTTTTCCCTGTGCCATTATTTCTTCTACAGTTTTAATTGTTATTTCTATATCATTTTCTATTACAGCTTCAAGAATTTTAGAAATAAAAGTTAGTTTTGGTATTCCTACTAAGTCTTTTACCAAATCCTCATCAATTTTTTCGTTTCCTTCCTGCAAACATCTTTCAAGAATACTTAAAGCATCCCTCATTGCCCCTTCTGCCAAAACAGATATAATGCTTAAAGCCTCTTTTGTTATTTCAATTTTGCTTTCATCACAAACATATTTAAGCCTTTTGCTGATATCTTCATTTGATATTTTTTTGAAATCAAAACGCTGGCACCTAGATAAAATTGTTGCAGGCAATTTTTGTGGTTCTGTAGTTGCTAAAATAAATTTTACATGTGCAGGTGGTTCTTCCAATGTTTTTAGCAAAGCATTAAAAGCCCCTGCAGATAGCATATGAACCTCATCTATTATATATACTCTATACTTTGCCAAAGTTGGCAAAAAGTTCACCTCATCACGTATAGCCCTAATATCATCAACACTATTATTTGAAGCAGCATCCATCTCTACAATATCTGTTAATGAGCCTGCTAGCGCTGCTTTACATATTTCGCACTCATTACAAGGCTCTCCATTTTGCGGATTTAAGCAATTTACAGCCCTTGCTAAAATTTTTGCAGTAGTAGTTTTTCCTGTTCCTCTGCCACCATTTAGCAAATATGCATGCCCAACTCTACCTGCCATGATTTGATTCTTAAGTGTTTTTGTAATATGTTCTTGCCCCACCATGTCTTCAAACTTAAGAGGTCTAAACTTTCTATATAAGGCTGTATATTCCATTTATCTCGCCTCGCTTTTACATATAATAAAGGTATAAGCTTTCTAGTCACTCTATGGAGAATAACTACCACACCAGAGTATCTACTTATTGCTGCTTCCTTCCGGACCTGACAAGGTTCATAGGCTTTGGTTGGTTTTATTCTCCATACAATGGCTAGAATTTACTCATACCTTTTGTATTATATACTTTTTATACACTTTTTGCAAGCAAAATTTATAAAATGCTCGATACAAAAATCGTTTGCCAAATTTCTACATTTTTTGAGAGCTGACCTGTCCCAAATTACCCAAAAGTGGGCAAAAAGGGACTGTCCCAAATTATCCACGCTTGAATATTATGTCACTCATGTCTGTTTTTTCTAGGTAGCAATTTTCTTCCTCATCTAGGTTTCCTGTAGGCAAGCTTAAATTAATTGTTGTTTGATATTTTGCATTTGTTGTTTCTATTGTAAAATCACAAGAAATGCTAAACTTTATTTCTTCATTTGTTGCTTCTATTTTCTTTAACAATGTATTATTATGTATAATTTCTTTATCTTTATCAGAAGCATAATTTCCTATATCTGCATTGCTAAAGCGCATTAGTGCAACACCGCCTTGGCTACCAATTTCTAGGTTTGTAGAGCTACTTTCTGCTCCACCACGATATTCTAATTTGTCATTAACCAAAAATTCTTCATCATATGAATATAGCCTTCCTGCACTGCTATTTGGCATATATGTTTTTATTGTACCTTTTTGTGGTGCATTTGTTATCTGAATATTGCTTATTTTTACACTTTTAATTAATTCATCACTAGAATTATTTTCATTTTTATCAATGTAAAAATATACATCATTATTTTGGTAAATATCAAAATCCCACTTTTTATCAGTATCTGTTTCAGTCTCAATTCCTTCTACAGTACCTATTACAACAATTTTACTAAGTTTATATGGCATATTTGTTTCGCCTTCCACTTCATATTTTATCATCATAATAGCAACAAAAATAAAAAGTAGAACAAGAATTGCTACTGATACTATTAATTTTATGGTTTGCTTTCGTTTTTCGGTTATCACATTTTCCTCCTATTTCAAACAATATAACTGCCTAGACTAATCAAGATATTTCGCATTCAATTCTAAGAACTAAATAGCCTAACACCTTTATATAATTTTCATAAAATAGCTAGAGAAGCGTCCCTAAGTCACCCTATTTAGGGTGACTTAAGACCCGTCCCCAGTGGCGGAGTGGGTGGGATTCGAACCCACGTGGCGCCTTATCAGCACCCAATTGATTTCGAGTCAACCTCGTTATGACCACTTCGATACCACTCCATTTTATTTTTTCTTTTTTTCTCTTAATTCTTTAAAAAAATTTTTTAATATGTTTTCACAGTCTTTTTGCAATATTCCACTTTCTACTTCTACTTTATGATTAAAAGTATAATCTTTTAGTAAATTAAGTACTGAGCCACATGCACCTGTTTTTTTATCCATTGTGCCAATATATAGTTTTCTTACTCTGGCTTGTATAAGTGCTCCTGCGCACATACTGCATGGTTCTAGGGTAACATACATGTCGCAATCTTGTAATCTCCATGATTTTAGTTTTTTGCTTGCTTTTTGTATTGCCAAAATTTCAGCATGTCTTGTAGTATCTAGCTTGTACTCTTTTTCATTATATGCTCTTGCTATAATTTTATGTTCTTTTACTATAACTGCTCCAACTGGAATTTCGCCTTTTTCATATGCTTTTTTGGCTTGATTTAAGGCTTCTTTCATATATTTTTCTTGCTCAGTCATTTACATCCTCTTTTAAAAATTATTTTAAAGTGTTTCTATAATTTATAACATATATTGCGCAATACGTCAAATACACTTGCATAAAACACAAAAATATCGTATAATGGATATTGCAATTGGTAAAACATGTGTCTATAGCTCAGTTGGATAGAGCGCTCGCCTCCTAAGCGAGAGGTCGCAGGTTCAATTCCCGCTAGGCACACCAATTATTTTTTTGAGGCAAAATTATGCAAAGAATTTTAAGTTATTTAAGAAAAACAGTTGAAACATATAAATTAATTGATGAAGGGGATAAAATTGCAGTTGGGCTTTCTGGCGGAAAGGATTCTTTTACTTTACTTATGGCGCTAAAAGCTTTGCAAAGGTTTTATCCTTTACATTTTGATTTAATTGCAATTAGCATAGACCCAGGTTTTGATTTTTTTAACAGGGATTTTTTAAAAAAGAAATGTGATGAGATTGGTGTTCCTTTGTTTATAGAAGAATCACATATTAAAGAAATAGTTTTTGTTATTAGAAAAGAAAAAAATCCATGCTCATTATGTGCAAATTTACGTAGGGGAATTTTAAATTCTACAGCAATTAGGGAGAATTGCAATAAAATTGCTTTAGGGCATAACCAAGATGATGCTTTAGAAACTTTTTTACTAAATTTTATTTATGCTGGAAGTTTATCCACATTTGCACCAATTAGCTACATGGACCGCTCTAAAATGACCTTAATTAGACCTTTAATTGATACCCCTGAAAAGGAAATAAAAAAGTTTGTTAAGCGTGCTAATATTGAATTAATGCCAAAAGTATGCCCAATGGATGGCATTTCTAAAAGAGAAGATATGAAAAAAATGATTATGGAGTGGGAAAAAAAGCTTCCAAATGTACGTGCTAACATGGTTGGCGCAATCAAAAGAGCAAATATTAATGGTTGGAAAGACAAATAAGTTGCTATGAAAATTATTTTATAGCAACTTATTTATTTCTTATTTTTATTCAATAATTTTTCTTACGGCATTTTCTAATTGTTCTAATTTTCTATCCGCATCTTCTAAGCTAGTTCCTTTTACACCCATATAGAACTTAATTTTAGGTTCTGTTCCAGATGGACGTACGCAAAACCAGCTATCATTTGTTAAATCATAATATAAAACATTAGATTTTGGTAAGCCTGTACTAGTGTCTTCTCCTGTTTCATTATTATGAATATTTTGAGCCTGATAATCTCCAAATGCTTTTACTTTTTCTCCTGCAATTTCTGTAACAGGGTTATTCCTCATATTTTCCATCATTTGTTTTATTTTTTCAGCACCTTCTGCTCCCTTTAATGTAATTGAAAATTGTTTTTCTTTGTAATATCCATATTTTTCATACATTTCAAGCATTGCATCCCATAGTGTCATGTTCTTTTCTTTGTAATAGCATGCCGCCTCACATAGGGTCATAACAGCTACAATTCCGTCTTTATCCCTTGCATGTGTTCCTATTATACAACCATAGCTTTCTTCATATGAATATAGGCATACATACTCGTTATTGTTTTCTTCAAAACCACGAATTATTTTAGCAATATTTTTAAAACCAGTTAATGTTGAAAATAGTTTTACATTATATGCTTTTGCTATTGCATCTGTTAAGTTAGAAGATACAATGGTTTTTATAATTGCACCATTTTCAGGTAAAGTTCCATTTATTTTTTTCTGTGATAAAATATATTCTGCAATTAAATTTCCTGTCATATTACCATTAAAACCAATATATTCATTTGTTTTTTGGTCTTTTACATATACGCCTAATCTATCCGCATCAGGGTCATTTGCTAAAACAATATCTGCATTTTTTTCTTTAGCTAATTCTAATGCTAATTTAAATGCTTTTGGGTCTTCTGGGTTTGGATAATCTACAGTTGGAAATTCTCCATCTGGTTTTTCTTGCTCAGGTACTACATACACATTTTCAAACCCTAATTCGTGCAAAATTGATTGAACAAGTTTATTACCTGTTCCATGAAGTGGTGTATATACTATTTTTATATCCTTTTGCATTTTATTTATTGCATCTTGGTTAACTACTAGTTTTTTAAGTTCTCCAATGTAGCTTTTGTCTATTTCTTCGCCAATTGTATTATATAGACCTTTTTCTACCGCTTCTTCCTTAGGCATTTTTTTTATTTCACCAAAACTAGTAACAGAATTTACCTCGCTAATTATTTCTTTATCTGTTGGCTCTACAATTTGTGCACCATCTTCCCAATATACTTTATATCCGTTATACTCTGGTGGATTATGACTTGCAGTTATTACAATTCCTGAAATACAATTTAATTCTCTCACTGCAAATGATAATTCAGGGGTTGGTCTTACTGAGTCAAACCTATATGTTTTTATTCCATTTGCATTTAAGCAAAGCGCAACTTGCTCGCTAAATTCTTGTGACATCCTTCTTGAGTCATATGCAATTGCTACACCCCTCTGCTCTCCACCTTTTTTTATTATATAATTTGCCAAGCCCTGTGTTGCTTTTGTTACTGTGTATACGTTCATGCGGTTAGTTCCAATGCCCAATACTCCCCTTAATCCAGCTGTTCCAAACTCTAAGTCTTTATAAAATCTGTCTTCTATTTCTTTTTCATTATTTTCTATATTTCTCAATTCTTCCTTATCTTTTTCAGAAATATAAGGGTCATTTAACCAATTTTCATATTTTAATTTATAATCTTCCATATTAAAATTCCTTTCCTCGCCCCAAGGCACATATATCTATACTTTTTGCTTTTAATTTATTAAAATCTACAAGTTTTCAATATTATGAAATTTTTTATACAATTCTCTTGCCGTTTCTGGGCTATCCACACCTTCTGCATTTTTAACAGGTGCAAATTCTTCTTCCCTTTTTACTCTTAATATTGACATATTATCAACCATTGAAAATGCATCAAATAAAAATGCTTCAAATTTATATGCATTAGGTTCACTAGGTTTTACTAAGTTTCCATTTTCATCCAAATAACTTGCCTTTTTAAATGCAACATGGTACGGCAATTTATTTGTACTTATCTTTTCTAAAATCTCTAAATTAAATTGATTACACAAAATATGTGATTCACCATATAAAAGCTCTCCATTTTCATCCCTTGCTTCTGCTAATTCTTTTGAAATTTCAGAATATTCAATAACACTTGGCTTTCCATCTTTTTTGCAAAATACTCCTACTTTTTCTTGTGGATTTGCTTTTACTACACTTTTACCTGCAATTAATGTTTTTTCATCAATAGCAAGTCCTGTTAACACTGGGTCTACCATTTTAGCTAAAACATTATCAACTCCGCCAATATATACCCACTCGATACCTTGCTCTTTCATTTGGTAGAATATGCCATTTTTTCTCATTGCCTCAAAAATTCCACCATGCCCATCTGCCGCTTGCATTATCATACAATTTTCATCTAGCAATATTTTACCATTTGTATCTAACATTGGAAGTTTACCTTGTTTAAAAAAGCTAACTGCTGATTTAGGATAACCAAAATAATTATTTTTTTCAAAAAAGCTAATTGTTTCATCATTATTTGCGTCACTTGTCATTAAATACCAAGGTATTGTTACATTATATTTTTCACTTGCACTCTTTATCCCATCACATAGAATTTCAAATATTGATTTATGTGAGCTTAATCCTAAATCAAAAGTTCCTTTTGGCCCTGGATGCCCAAGCCTTGTTCCTTGTCCACCTGCCATTGTAACTATAGCTAATTTTCCTTGTTTTATTGCATCTTCCCCTAAAGCTGTAAGTTTATCTAATTTTTCTTTAGGTAACTCTTCTTTAACAGTATATGAAATCGGTTCTAATTTAACACTGTCAAAGTCTGCTTTTTTCTCAGTAATTTCATAAAGTTCTTTCATTTGTTTAAAATCTGTTGTTAAAATTTCATCTAAAAACTGATTTTGTTTTTCTTTTGGTAATTTATCATAAAGTTTTAATAAATGTTCTTGCCCATAAGTTTCAAGTATTTTTTTTACGGTTTCTAATTTTTCTTCCATAAAATCTCTCCTTTTAAAGGTATTTTCTATATAATAACATTGTATATATATTATACTATTTACAAATTTTCGTCAATTATGTTTTAAAAAGTAATGTTTATTTGAATAATATAATTATTATAGCTTCTTGTAAAAATCATTATAATTAAAAAATAGAAGTGAAAATTTTTAATTTTCACTTCTATTTTTTAATTAGCCTTTTCTTTGGGATAACCTTCAAACACTTCTGAAATCTCCCTTTCACCAGAAGTATTTAGTATGCGGTCATGTGCATCTAAAATTTCCATTATATTATTATTAAATTCTGTTACTTCAAAAAAATTAATAATTTTAATCTTTTGGCTGTCAGATTTTTTTGCCCATTTTTCTACATTTGCATTATTTTTTTCTATATAATCCCTATGTCCATTAATTAAAATAATATTTTCCTTAGTCTTTTTTATTTCTTTTTTTAATAAATCTTGTATATCATCATATTTTTTAGAATTAATATTTGTCCAGCGTATTTCTAAAATCTCTTTTTCATTTTTTAAATTTAATTTTTGCACTAATGTTTTAATATTTTCTTGTATATCATGTTCTAGGATTGTTATAACTTTTGCATTTTCATCTACCTGACGATTAATATATGGTAAAAGCATTGTTGCCAAATGCCAATCACTCACATAAAAACTACATAATTTTTCAATATTTTTATTTTCATTTTTCATATAAAACAACCCCTATCATTTGTTTTTTGCTTACTGGAAAATTTTACCATTTTTCTTTACGGAAGTCAAGCTTTAATTAAATAAATCGTACGCCTTTATTCGACATTTGCACTTCAAGTTTTGTAAAATATAATGCAGAATTTTTTCCATGCTTGTATATTTTTAAAAAAATTAGTTAATAATTTTATTAATAACATTTTTTTAGATACGGAGGATAAAAAATGAAATTTTACAAAAATTCTACTTTTAAAAAAATTATTGTTTTATTATTTTTATTAACACTTTTTACATTTGTTTCTACTCTTTCATATGTAAGGGCAGTATCACAAGATATTGCAGATAGTGTGTTTCGTTTACATGTTATTGCAAATAGTGATTCAAAACAAGACCAGGACTTAAAATTAAAAGTACGTGATGAACTTCTTAAATATATGAATAATTTAGCTAAAAATTGTTCTTCAAAAGAAGAAGTTATACAGTTAGCTAAAGAAAATCAAGATAAATTTAAGCAAATAGCAGAGCAAACTATTACGGAAAACGGGTTTTCATATTCTGTTTCTGTAGAAATTGGTGATAGTGATTTTCCTACCAAAACTTATGGAGATATTTCCTTGCCTGCTGGCACATATGATGCTCTAAAAGTGAAAATTGGTGAAGCAAAAGGGCAAAACTGGTGGTGTGTAATGTTCCCCCCTCTCTGCTTTGTAGATGTAAGCTCAGGAATAGTTCCTGATGAATCCAAAGAAGAATTAAAAGAAAATTTAAATGATGAGGAATATGCAGTTATTAGCAAAACTAATAATAATCAAATTAATTTTAAATTTAAATTAATTGAATTTTTCCAAAATTTAAGATTGGGGCAAAATAATTAAATAGATAAAAAGTAAATTCCTATATCATTGGAATTTACTTTTAAATTTATAGGATATATTAATTATTTTGTAATTACTTGTCAAAAAGAACAAAATATGGTATAAGATAGTTAGATTAATGAGATTTTAGCTTTATTAAAAGGGGGTTATAAATTGTGGATAAACTAGTAATTAAAGGTCCAACAAGGTTAAAAGGTGAAGTAGTAATAAGTGGTGCAAAAAATGCAGCTGTCGCAATTTTGCCAGCTACCTTACTAATAAACGGAGTTTGTAGAATTGAAAACCTACCAAATATAAGTGATGTAAGAACATATTGCAAAATTTTAGAGACTTTAGGTGCTAAAATTAAGTGGTTTTCTGATAATGAAATTGAAATTGATACAAGAGATATAGGTTGCACACAGGCTCCACTTGATATGACAAGTAAGTTTAGGGCTTCATATTACATACTAGGTTCACTTTTAGGTAGATGCGGAGCAGCAGAAGTTGGAATTCCTGGCGGTTGCAATTTGGGTGCAAGGCCTATTGACCAACATATAAAGGCATTTGAAGCCTTAGGTGCAAAAGTAGATGTTTCCCAAGGTAAAATTTCTGCAAAGGTAAAAAAATTAGGTGGAAATTCAATATATATGGACGTAGTTTCTGTAGGTGCTACAATAAATGCAATTCTTGCAAGTGTTTTAGCAGAAGGTACAACCACAATAGACAATGCTGCTAAAGAACCTCATATAGTTGATGTTGCTAACTTTTTAAATACAATGGGAGCAGATATTCGTGGTGCAGGAACTGATGTAATTAAAATAAATGGAGTAAAGGAATTGCGCGGAAATTGCACTTATTCCGTAGTTCCAGACCAAATAGAAGCAGGGACTTTTATGCTAGCAGCTATTGCTTCTAGGGGAGATATTTTAATTAAAAATTGTATACCAGAGCATTTGGATTGTATTACTGCAAAAATTCTTGAGATTGGTGGAAATGTTGAAGATTACGGAGATTCCATCCGAGTTACTATGAATAAAAGACCAAGCAAAGCAACTGTAAAAACACTTCCATATCCTGGCTACCCAACAGATTTACAACCACAAATGGGTGTAGTCTTTTCTATAGCAGATGGTACAAGCATTATAAATGAAAGCATTTGGGAATCTAGATTTCAATACACAGCAGAACTAAATAAAATGGGTGCTAAAATTACACCACAGGGCAAAACTGCAATTTTTGAAGGTGTTAAAGAATTAACAGGCGCACCAGTTTATGCAACAGATTTAAGGGCAGGTGCTGCTTTAATTATTGCAGGAATTATTGCAGATGGCGAAACTCAGCTATATAATCTAGACCATATTGACAGAGGTTATGAAAATATAGAAGAAAAATTTAGAAACTTAGGTGCAAAAATTCAAAGAGTTTCTGAAAATTAATTTATACTAAAGTTATAAGGATGAACACATATGCTAAAATTTTGTAGTTTATATAGCGGAAGTAGTGGAAATAGCTTATTTGTTGAAACTCCAACTACCAAGCTTTTAATTGATGCAGGCGAAAGCAGTAAAAAAATAGAAAATGCATTAACTAATTTAAATATTGATGCAAATAATATTGATGGTATTTTGGTTACACATGAACACATTGACCATATAAAAGGTCTTGGAACTTTTGCAAAAAAGTTCAATATTCCTGTTTATGCAAATAAAGAAACATGGGATGCAATGCCAGAAGTTGCACAAAAAATAGAGCCTTCTTGCCAAAATAACTTTATACCATATGAAAAATTTGATATTGGTGACTTTAAAGTTTTACCATTTCAAATTCCACATGATGCAGCAAATCCTTGTGGTTTTAATTTGTTTTATGGAGAACAAAAAATTAGCATTGCCACAGATTTAGGACATATGGATACAAAACTAATTAAATATTTAGAAGAAAGTGAATTTGTTTTATTAGAAGCAAATTATGACCCAAATATATTAAAATGTTCTAAATATCCATACACATTAAAACAAAGAATTGCTGGACCTAATGGTCATTTATCAAATGAAATGGCTGGCAAAACTATTTCATATTTATTAAAATCTGGCTTAAGTAAAGTAATGCTTGGGCATTTAAGCAAGGAAAATAACTTTCCAGAACTTGCCTACCAGACTGTAGTAGATGAACTTTGCAATAATAATTTTGATGAAAATAAAATATCCATAAGTGTTGCAAATAGACATATGCCAAGCAATATAGTTAATATATAATATTTATTGTAGAGGAGAATATATGAAAAATTTTTTTAAATAAAATTCTTTTTGAATAAATCGGGGGCACGAAAAAATGCAAAAAGAAGCATACTGAACATTTGCCTTAAGATAAGGGAAAATATATTAATTTTAAGGGGTTTCTCCTCTACAAGATTAAAATCATATAATTTATTATTTATTCGGAAATTTTTTTCAGAATATGTTTAGCACATATATATGAAATAATTTTTCTAAGAATAAAATATAAAGAAATAAAATCTATTATTAATAATAGAACTATCATTTTTATCCTTTCAGGTTATTTAAATTATGTCTTCATATTACTACCATTTTTTGTAAATGTCAACAAAAACTTTCCGACAAAATTCGACAAGTTTCTACATCAAAAAAATAATCCAGTTTTTAGCATTTGCCAAACCTGTCCCCAACAAAGACAAAAGTGGTAGATCGGGGACTGTCCCTAAAAGAGACATGTTGCCATTATCATACCTGCTAAATCCGCAAGTAATGCTGCTGCCAAAACAAAGCGGGTTTTTTTGATTTTTACAAAAGATGAATATATTGCAATTGTATATATTGTTGTTTCAGTTGAGCCCATAATTACAGATGTAATCATACCAATTGTTGTATCTACCCCATATGTTTGCATAATATCAACAGCCACTCCCATTGAAGCACTGCCAGATATTGGTCTTAACATTGCAAGCGGCAAAATTTGGCTTGGAATTTTTAATAAATCTGTAACAGGCGATATTATTTCAATAATAAAATCTAAAATTCCAGAGTTTCTAAGTGCTCCCACTGCCAAAAAAATCCCTATTAACGTAGGAAATAAATCTATTACTATTTTTAGCCCATCTTTTGCACCTTCTAAAAATATATCAAAAACTTTTTTCTTTTCTTTTATTCCATAATATAAAATTATTAAAATTACAATTGGTATTGCTGAGGCAGATAAATAATTTATTATTGACATTTTTATCCTTTCAAAATTTTTTCATAAATATTTTTGTAGCAGTAATCCCAACAACTGCAGCAATTATTGAAGCTACCCAGACTTGTAAAATGATATTGCTTGGTGCGCTAGAACCCAGTGAGCTACGAATTGCAATTACATTTGTTGGTATTAGCTGGAGTGATGCTGTATTTAAAACTATAAACATCGCCATGGAATTACTTAAAGTATCTTTTTTAGGATTTTCCTTTTGCATTGTTTCCATTGCTTTTAACCCCAGTGGAGTTGCCGCATTTCCGAGTCCAAGTAAGTTTGCTATTATATTCATAGAGATTTCTTCTTTTGCTTGATTATTTCTTTTAAGTTCCGGAAATAGAAAATTAATTACTGGTTTTAAAAGCTTACTTAATTTAGACATTAAGCTAGTTTCCTTACATATTGCAATTATTCCGTTCCATAAGCAAATAGTTCCAAAAAATGTAATAGTAAGTTCCACCGCAGATTCGCATGATTCAAAAATTCCATTGCTTGCATTTTCTATATTCCCTGAAATCAGTGCATATATAAACGATATTGCTATAAAAGCTGGCCAAATTATATTTAACATATTTTTTACCTCTATACATGCTATTCTTAATTTGCTATTTTATTCACTTTAATAAGTTGATTTACAAATTTTGTTAATTGTTGTTGCAATTTTATATTTTGTATGTTATCATTAGCTTAGCTGAAAAAATTGTCGAAATTTGTTGTTTTAAGGAGGATATTATATGAAGTCTACGGGGATTATAAGAAGAGTAGATGAACTTGGAAGAGTTGTAATACCAATTGAGTTAAGAAATAAATTTGATATTGCAGAAAAAGATCCTATCGAAATCTATGTTGATGGTTCAAATATTGTATTAAAAAAATTTGAACCAAATTGTATTTTTTGTGGCAGTTCTAAAAAATTATCTGAATATAAAGATAAATTAATTTGTGATAAATGCTTAGAAAAATTAACAAATATTAAAACAAAAAACTAAAAAAAAACCAACTTTTGAAACATTAAAGTTGGTTTTTCTTTAAAAATTTTTGATAGATTTCATTTTTAGGAACATCTCTATCTTTTGCAATTTGCTTTATAATTTCTTTTTTATCTAATCCAGATTTTTCATAATATTTATAATGATTTTCTAAACTAATATTATTAAAATCTATTTTTTCCTCATTTTGTATATTATTTAAATCTAAAATTATAACAAACTCTCCCCTAGGCTCATTAAATTTTTCTATTAAATCAGCTATTTTGCCATATGCTTTTTCTTCATGAACTTTGGTTAATTCCCTAACTATTGCAATATCCACATTTCCTATATTTTCTAGTATATCTTCTAATGTTCTTAAAAGTTTATGTGGTGCCTCATATAATATAACTGTTTTATTTTCTCTTTTTATTTTATCTAGAGTTTCTTTTCTATTTTTCTTATTCAATGGCAAAAATCCAAAAAAGCTAAATTCCTTTGTTGAAATTCCAGAAACAATCAAGCTATTTATTAATGCACATGCCCCAGGTATTGGTATAATTTCAATATCATTTTCAATTGCAACTTTTACAATTTCTTCTCCTGGGTCAGATATACCAGGTGTTCCAGCATCTGTTACTATAGCCACATTTTGCCCCTGCAATACCTTGCTAATAATTTCCTCGGTTTTTGTTTCTTCATTATGCCTATGGTAACTAATCATGGGCTTGCTGATTTCAAAATGATTTAATAATTGCAGAGTATGCCTTGTATCTTCTGCAGCAATTAAGTCAACATTTCTTAATGTTTCAATTGCTCTAAATGTCATATCTTCTAAATTTCCAATTGGTGTTGCTACTAAATAAATTTTTCCTTGCATTTTAAATTTCACCTCTTTTACGCATTGCTAAAAAATCACATATATTCCTTTTAATTAAATTTTATTATAAATTTTAAAAATTTCCTCTGTATAATTTTCTTCACTTGTATATACAATTAATGGTTTTTCCACTTTTAAAAATGGTTTTGCATTTTTTACAGCTTTTATTAAAATTAAATTTGGACTTTTTTCTAAGTTTGGATAAACAAGCCTTAAAACTTTAGGTTCTAATTTATATTTTCTAAGTAATACAAATATATCTGCAATTCTTTCCGGTCTATGAACCATATATATGCTTCCCTGGTCTTTTAAAAGATAATTTGAAATAGAAATAAAATCTTCTAAATTAGCGGTAATCTCATGCCTTGAGATTATTTTTTTATCTTTTTTGTTTATCTTGCCTGTTCCAATTTTTTTGTATGGCGGATTTGTCACAATTGCATCAAATGTGCCTTGATCATATTTTGCTTTTAAATTTTTAATATCCTCACAAATAATCTGTATTCTATTTTCCAAATTATTTAATAAAATGCTTCTATTTGCCATTTCTGCTACTTCTTTTTGTATTTCTATTCCTACTATCTTTGTATATTCTGTTTTTCCAGATAATAAAATAGGTAAAATTCCAGTTCCAGTCCCCAAGTCTGCAATTCTACTGTTCTTCTTTATTTCTTTTGCAAAGTCAGATAATAGCACACTATCCATGCCAAAGCAAAATCCATCTTTGTTTTGAATAATTTTTAAATTTTTAAATTCCAAATCATCTATTCTCTCATTTTCCTTTAAATTAATTTCCATGTCATTACTCCACGCTTTTATTGTAGCATTTATAGTTTTTATTAAAATCAATTGACTTTTTATATCTATTTGTGTATAATAATTATAGGAAATGGAGAAACCACAAATGTGGTTTACCTCAATTACATGTTTGACACATCTAACTGGGCTAGTTTACAGATGTGTCTGTTTTTTATTGGTTTTTGCTTTTACTCAAAATTATTGCTAATGCTATAATTAAGGTAATCGCTATGATAGTTACGCCGATTAAAGAATAATATAATATGTATATTGTTGCAATTAATGTTTGTATTTCTACCATACGCCTCACCTCCTTGAAGGAGGCAAACCACATCTGCTTTTCTCATTTCCTACATAATTAACTATACAACAAATGTTCTAAAAAAGCAAGCGAACATTGGAATAAATTTACAAATAATTAAATTAATAAAAATAGTTCTAAATAATTGTAATTGGCATAGAAATAGAATTAATAGTACAAGTTAGAAATATTAAAAGGAGGAAGTTATGCCAAAGAAAGTATTTATTATTATTGTTATTATTTTAATTATGGGGATTGTAGCTGTTGGAGGGTATTTATTAATTAAAAATAATTCAGAGCCAGTAGAAAATGAAATCCAGCCAGCAGAGGAAACTAATGATGAACAAATGAGACAGACCATTGTTACATTATATTATAAAAATAAAGAAACAAATGAATTAATGCCAGAAGGAAGAATTATAGATAGCAAGGATTTGCTAGCAGACCCATACACAAAATTAATAGAACTTTTAATTGAAGGTCCAAAAAATGAAAATTTAGAAACGGCAATTCCAGAGGGCACAAGAGTTATAAAAACAGAGCTTAAAGATGATGTATTATATGTGGATTTATCAAAGGAATTTATAGATAATCATAAAGGCGGAGAAGAAGCAGAAAATTTAAGCATATATTCTATTGTAAATACAGTAACAGAATTAAATGAAGTAAATAGTGTTAGAATTTTAATTAATGGACGTGAAGACCAAAGTTTTAATGATAATAAAATTAATTTTAGAGATGCCTTTGTAAGAATTGAAAAAGAAACTACTAGAGAAAATGCACAGGGAAATTAAAATTACTTTTTTATAATTTTATAAATTTTTAGCCCTTTGCAAATAGTAGTAAAGTTGCGTAAAAAATGCTCAACTTCAAAAAGAGAATTTAAAGTATTCTCTTTTTTTTCATTTAAATTTGTTTTTTTACAATTATTACAATTCATATGCCATACCCCTTTATACATTATATTAAGAAACCTTACAGTTGTGATAGCTTTTCTCCCATTTTTTCACATTGACAAATTAGGCTTTTCAGTATACAATTATGGGTGATTATTGAGATTAAAGGAGATATTATTTAATGAATAAATTATTGCATGTAGGCCTAGATGTAGGCTCTACAACTGTGAAAATCGTTATTATGGACGAAAATTCCAATGAACTATATGCAGACTATCAAAGGCACTTTTCTGATACTAAAAATACTGTATGCAAAGTATTAGAAGATTTGGCAGAAAAATATAGTGACTGCGAATTTACCATTGCCCTAACAGGTTCTGGTGCAATGAGTGCTTCAAAATTTTTAGATTTGCCTTTTATTCAAGAAGTTGTTTCTTGCAAAAGAGCAGTAGAAAAATACATCCCTAAAACCGATGTTGTTATTGAACTTGGTGGAGAAGATGCTAAAATTATATATTTTGATAAATCAATCGAGCAACGTATGAACGGAACTTGTGCAGGTGGTACAGGTGCATTTATTGACCAAATGGCTTCACTTTTAAATACAGACCCAACTGGATTAAATGAACTTGCTAAAAATCATACTATGATTTACCCAATAGCTTCACGCTGTGGAGTTTTTGCAAAAACCGACGTACAACCATTATTAAATGAAGGTGCAGCAAAAGAAGATATTGCAGCTTCCATTTTTCAAGCAGTTGTAAACCAAACTATTAGCGGTTTAGCTTGTGGAAGGCCAATTCGTGGAAATGTTGCTTTTTTAGGTGGTCCTTTAAACTATTTATCAGAGCTTAGAGCCCGATTTATAGAAACATTACATTTAGAAGGTGAGCAGATTATAATACCAGAAGAAGCCCATTTATTAGTAGCTAAAGGTGCTGCACTAGATTCAGCAGAATCCAGCCACCCAATAACTGTAGAAAAATTACGCTCAAAAATAGAAATGCTAAGAGTATCACATGATGATACCTCAGAGCCTTTAAAGCCATTATTTGCAATTGATGAAGAATACAAAGAATTTAAAGAAAGACATAATAAAGAAACTGTAAAAAAAGGTGACTTAAAAACATATGAAGGAGACTGTTTTGTAGGAATTGATGCAGGTTCTACTACAACAAAATTAGTTGTAATAGATAGAGAAGGAACTTTACTTTATTCTCTATATGGAAGTAATGAAGGCAATCCACTTCAAAGCGTTATTACCATGCTTAAAAAATTATATGCAGAAAAACCAGAAAAAGCTACAATCAGATTTAGTGGTGTTACAGGGTATGGCGAAAAACTAATTCAAACTGCATTAAATGTAGATTTAAACGAAATTGAAACAATTGCGCATTATACTGCCGCCAAAGAATTCATGCCAAAAGTTACAAGCATTGTAGATATTGGTGGTCAAGATATGAAATATATCCGCATGAAAAATGGCGCAATTGATAATATCATGCTAAATGAAGCATGTTCATCAGGCTGTGGCTCTTTTATTGAGACCTTTGCTAAAAGCTTAAATCTTTCAATTGAAGAATTTGTAAACTCAGCATTAGAAGCTAGAAGACCTGTAGACTTAGGTTCACGCTGTACAGTATTTATGAACTCAAAAATTAAGCAAGCCCAAAAAGAAGGCTACAGTGTTGGAGATATTTCAGCAGGGCTTTCATACTCGGTTATAAAAAACGCAATTCAAAAAGTAATGAAAGTAAGGGACGTAAAAACATTAGGTGCACACATTGTAGTACAAGGTGGTACTTTCTATAATGATGCTGTTTTACGTGCATTTGAATTAATTGTTGGTAGAAATGTAGTAAGACCAGATATTGCAGGCCTAATGGGTGCATATGGTGTTGCCTTACTTGCAAAAGAGCAATATGAAGCAAACATGGATATGGAATATGTTTCTACATTAACTAAAAATGAAGATTTAGACAAACTTAAAATTGATATTTCACATATACGTTGCAATGGTTGCGAAAATCACTGTCTACTTACAATTAATAAATTTAGCAATGGCACAAGATATATTTCTGGTAACCGTTGTGAAAAAGGTGCAGGAGAAACTGCAGAGCACAACGATTTGCCAAATGTAATGAAATATAAATATGAAAGACTATTTAGTTATAAGCCTTTAGAAGAAAAAGATGCACCACGTGGAGTAATTGGAATTCCTAGAGTTTTAAACATGTATGAGGATTACCCTTTCTGGTTTACATTTTTAACAAACTTAGGCTTCCGTGTTGTATTATCAGAAAAAAGTAACCGTAAAACATATGAAAAAGGTATGGAAAGCATGCCATCAGAATCTGTTTGCTTCCCTGCCAAGCTTTCACATGGTCATGTTATGGGGTTAATTAACCAAGGTATTAAAACAATTTTTTACCCTTGTATGCCATATTCTAGAAAAGAATATAAAAAAGCAGATAACCACTATAACTGCCCAATAGTTATTTCATATTCTGAAGTATTAAAAAACAATGTTGAAGAATTAAAAACAAAAAATATCAAGTTTTTAAACCCATTTTTACCATTTGAACCAAAAACATTGGCAGAAACAGTTTTAAGCTTACCAGAATTTGAGGAATACCATTTTACTAAAAAAGAACTATTAGAAGCAGCAAAAAAAGCTGAAGAAGAATACCAAAACTTTAAAGAAGATATTCATAAAAAAGGTCAAGAAACCTTAGAATACATAGAAAAAAATCATGTAAAAGGAATTGTATTAGCAGGTAGACCATACCATACAGACCCAGAAGTTAACCACGGTATAGATACATTAATAACAAGCCTTGGATTATGCGTTTTAACAGAAGACTCAATTTCAAATCAAACAGAAGTAAAACGTCCAATTCGTGTAGTAGACCAATGGGTATACCATGCTAGACTTTATGCAGCTGCAGACTTTGTTGGTAAACATGATAACTTAGAATTAGTTCAACTAAACTCTTTTGGCTGTGGAGTAGATGCTGTTACAACAGACCAAGTAGAGGAAATTTTAAGTAGTTACGGCAAAATGTATACGTTAATTAAAATAGATGAAATTAATAACTTAGGTGCTGTACGTATTCGTATACGTTCACTACTTGCAAGCATGAAGAAAAGAGACCAAAATAAAGAAATAGAAAAAGGTAGTGGAAATTACGAGCAACATAAAGAGATATTTACAAAAGACATGAAAAAAGACTACACAATATTAATTCCACAAATGGCGCCAATACATTTTGAATTACTAGAAGCTGCTGTAGCTAGCAGTGGCTACCATGTGGAATTATTAAGAAACTGCACAGCACACACTGTAGAAACTGGATTAAAATATGTTAATAATGATGCATGTTACCCTTCTATTTTAACTACAGGCCAAATGATAGAAGCACTAGAATCTGGAAAATATGATTTAAATAAAACTGCATTAATAATGTCACAAACAGGTGGTGGCTGTAGGGCTACAAACTACATTGGATTTATACGTAAAGCACTAAAAGATGCGGGCTACCCTAATATTCCAGTTATATCATTTAATGTAGTTGGTATGGAAAAAATGCCAGGATTTAAAATCACCATGCCTTTAATTGAAAGATTACTAAAAATGGTAGTATATGCAGATTTATTACAAAAAATGCTAACAAAAAATAGAGCATATGAAGTACATAAAGGCGAAACCCAAGTTTTATTTGATAAATGGATGGAAAAATGCAAAAAATTATTAGAAAAATCCACAATGAAAGAATTTAAACAAAGCATTTATTATATGGTTGAAGACTTTGAAAAAATAGAACTAGATACATCTATAGAAAAACCCAAAGTTGGTATTGTTGGTGAGGTATTAATTAAATACCACCCATTTGGAAATAACTTTGTTGCAGATAAACTAGAAGCAGAAGGTGCAGAAGTAGTTTTACCTGATTTCATGGGATTTGTAAAATTTATTGCAACACATAAAATTACATTTAATCAATTAATAAAAACAGACAAAGTAAAAGCAAAACTATTTAAAGCAGCAATTAAATTAATTGATATTTTAGAAAAAGATGCTGTAATAGCACTAAAAAATTCTAAAAAAGGTTATTTATTACCATGTAATATTTTTGAATTAGAAACCAAGGTAAAAGACATTTTATCAATAGGAAATCAAACAGGAGAAGGCTGGTTTTTAACAGCAGAAATGATAGAATATATTGAACATGGAATACCTAATATTGTTTGTGTACAGCCATTTGCTTGTTTACCAAACCATGTAGTAGGAAAAGGTGTTATAAAAACTATCCGCTCACTATACCCAGAAGCAAATATTTCGCCTATTGATTATGACCCAGGTGCAAGTGAAGCAAACCAAACAAATAGAATTAAGCTATTAATGACAGTTGCAAAAGACAACTTAAAAAAACAGCAAAAACATAAAAAAGCAATCGAAAAAGAAAATGCAGAAAGTATAGAAAATGTAAAAAATGAAAAAGCCAAAAATGCGGAACATACTAAAAATGCTAAAAGTGTTGAAAATTCAGAAAACATTAAAAGTGCTAAAAATACTGTAAACACTTCAGATATCAAAAATATCTAATTAAAAAATAGGTAGTGAAAAAGCATATGATATTTCACTACCTATTTTATTTCAAACTTATTACCCTGTCCCTGATTAGGACGATGGTGTATAATCCAGTGTGTGAAATATAAAAAAGTAGCACACTGGATTTTTGTGTGCAGAAGGAGGAATTAATAATGAACGAATTAACATTAACTGAGTGTTCTAAAAGAAGATTAGATGATACATATATAGTTGTATATGCAACAAAAAATGAAATTAATATTAAAAAAGCTGATTACATTGAAAAAAGTGACATATATACATTAATTGGTATTGATATTAAAGGATGTAGGCAATTTCTAAATATTTACCAAGATAGAATTAATAACAATCGCTTTTGGCTAGATTGCTTCGAAGGGCTTAAAAGTAGAGGTGTAAAGAATATTTTGTTTCTTTCCGTTGATGATAATAAAAACATAAAAAGGACTGCTAAAATTGCATTTCCTGATATTGTTTTTGTGGATTCTTTAACTGATATTGTTCCAAAGTTTTTTAAATATACTCCTGAGAAAGATGCAAAAAAGGTTGCTAGCCGATTACATGCATTGTATACACAGAAAACTCTTACTGATTACAAAGAAGCCTTAAAAGCCTTTAATAGCATATATAATAACGTAATACAACAAAAGTTAGTTGAAAAGTATTTATCTAATGTAGAAAGTGTATATAAATATAGCGTAAATATTAGACAATTACTCTTTAAGCACTCGGCAAATATTGAATTTTATGATAAAATACGTTTATCTTTTGATAGTAATAATAATTATGTGCTAGATATAGATGAAATATATTCTAAACTTGGTGAT
>CALXVE010000012.1 GCA_944391885.1 uncultured Clostridia bacterium
GAAAATTCCCATTCATCTGGAAAAGATTGAATTCTTGCATATTCTCTAGTAGTAAATGGTCTACTTTCATCTGGATGGCATCTATCAGTCTGTTTCATCATCGGAGAACATGTTAATGTTAATGATGGCTCATCCCAAGAAATTCTTCTTGCTATTCCTGTTCTTCCACCACCCATAAAATAGCATGATTTCATATAATCTCTTGCAACATCATCTGGTAAATCTCTCCAATATCCTCCAGGTGGTACTAAATCAAATACTTTTTTCTTTTTTTCAGGATACTTTGCACCAACTGATTCTGGCACATTTTGGAGTACATCTCTTAAAACTGGTTTATAATCATGAGGCTCTGGATATTCAAATTTAACATTTTCTTTTAAATCATTTCTTGTTCCTATTATAACAACCCTTTGTCTTTTTTCAGCTACACCATAATCCCATGCATTCAAAACTTTCCATTCAACGGTATATCCTAAATCTTCAAAAACATCTACCATTGTTTGAATTGTTCTTCCACCATCATGTGTTGTTAATCCTTTAACATTTTCAGCTAAAAACATTTTAGGTTGTAATTGTCTTAAAAATTCTGCATAGTAGAAAAACATTGTTCCTCTAACATCTTCTAATCCTAGTTTTTTTCCTGCATAACTAAATGATTGACAAGGATATCCTCCAGATAATAAATCTAATTCTCCTTTTTTCAAGTTGAATTCTTTTAATAAATCTTTTTGAGAAAACTTCACAATATCTTCTTCAATTACATTCCAATTAGGTCTATTTAATCTTAATGTATCACATGCTGTTTTATCTATTTCTACTAATCCTATTTCCTCAAACCCTGCTTTTTCTAATCCTAATGCTAAGCCTCCTGCTCCAGCAAATAATTCTATACATTTTCTTTTCATCAAAGACATCTCCTTTAGTACAATTTTGTTATTCCTATTTTATCTATGTATTCTAATAATTCTTGATATTTTTCTCCATAAGCAAATGACTGTGGTGCAGTAAAATTAAATTTTTGTTTTAATGTATCTAATTTTATTGGTTTATTTATTTCATAAACACTTTCTATTGGATAAGCATATTTTTCTGTGTTGGTATTATTAAATTCTTTGTTGCCGTATCCATCTATACTAATCTTGTTTGGACTAGCCACTGGTTGTTTTACTCTCAAAACATATTTAAGTTCCTTTATAGGTGTTGGAACATATACTATTATATAATCAAAATCATTTTTAGGTTTCTTAGTTCTAAATTCATGATTTTTTATTTTACTTAAAATTCTATTTATATGTATTTCTTTTATACTCATAAATACAGCATTTTTCATATTAGCTATCCTCGTTCTTAGCAAAATCATATACACTATATCATAAAATTAAATTTTTTTCCATAAACTAACAGTATTTCCTACAATTTTTTTATTCTAATTAATACTATCTAATCCATAATATGATGCAATGTCTTTTATTTCAATTAACAATTCTTTTTTTATTATTTCATCGTCATTGTATTTTTCATGTAAATTATTTAATTTTATAATATCAGCTTTGTCTAATATAATTTGTTTTAGTTCAGATGTATAGTTTTTATCAAGCATTTCAATTTTATTAGCCAATACTTTTAAATTTTCGTAATCTAGTATATTAATCTTTTGAATTTGTTCTATAAGTTCTTTCGTATTACAAATAATCTTTATTTTGTCAGTATTCAATAAACTATCTTTTCTCCATTCTTTATTTAATTCTTTTTCTTCACGTTCATCAATCTGTTCTTGCTCGACATTAATTAAATACACTTTATCTGTAAAACAACCTTTTTTCTTATTTTTTATATCTCTAGCAATTTCTACATCTTCAAATGATATGTTTTTTGTTTTCATAATTGCATGAATGACTTCCATTAAGTCTGCTAATTCTTCCACACTGTGTTCTTCAATAAATTCATGGGCTTCCTCAAAAAGTTTTTTATCTAATTCTTGTATATATTCATTATCATTTAAAATTTTATAGTTTGCTTTTCTTCCATCTATATTATTTATTTCTTCTGGTATTTTATCTCTCACTAATTTATTGTAATTATATATCATTTTCATCATCTCCAAAAGTATTATAAACAATTGTTCGCATTTTGTCAATATGATTTTATTAATTTTATAATTTAATTTTTTTATAAAAATTTTGTTCCGAATTTCGAGAGCATTTTTTAATGCCTAAAATTCGCCAGCTTGGTGTTTTGACACCATTTTTGCTGTTTAGGGAAAAATCCCTAAAACCCTTTTTAGCCCGCTGGGAGAATTTTTTATTGTAATTTTCTTAATACAAAAGTTAGTTTTTATTACCTTATTTTACAATTTTTTTATCCTAATTCGCATACAAACTCTCTAAAAATTCTTTAGTATATTCTCTTTGATTTTCATAATTTGATAAAAAATTTTTATGACTTTTATTATTAATTTTATTATTACATCTTATATTATTATCTTCTATATTTTGGTGGATAGCCTGTCCATTTTTTGATTGATACATGTATCCATTATTTAATGGATAGGGTGCATCATTTATATAAATTCTTCTTTGCATTATTTGTTTATTTTCATTTCTAATTAGTTCAACGATGATAAATTTTCTTTTCTGTAAATCTGAAATCCAGCTCGAAATTGTTTTAGGATTTACACCCAACTTTTCTGCTAGATATTTATTAGTTGCAAAACAATATCCCTCTTTACTAGCAAGTGATGTTATAATTGCATATAATAATTTCTCATTTGCTTTTAATTCCTTATTGTATAAAATTGTTGCTGGAATTATAGAATAATATCCAACATTGTCTTCTCTTTCTTTCATATTCCTCTCCACTTCTAACAGTAAAAAATCCAATAAAAAACAGAATATTTCTTTCAAATCGAAATACTCTGTAATATAGATGATTACTGCGTTTTATTTACTTATTTTTGTGGTTGGAAGTTTTTAAAGTCCACAGGTGTGGATTTAAATTTACAATTTCCAGCAGGCTGGAGTGAAGCAAGAAAAATAAAATTTGAGCAAGGATATACTAAGCCAGCTCCTAGAGATTTTGTGGGTGGAGGACCTCTAACAGAACCAGAGGCTTTAGCAATATATAATTTTACGTTAGCACATAATTTTTATCTTACAATTTCTTATCATACGCAAGGAAAGGAAATTTATTGGGATTTTCAAAATATTAATCCTCCAAGAGGATATGAAATAGGAGAGGAATTTGCAAGAGTGAGTGGTTATAATTTAACTCAAACAGCATATAATTCTAGTTTTGCAGGTTACAAAGATTGGTTTATACAAAATTACAATAGACCTAGTTACACTATAGAAGCGGGCATTGGCGTAAACCCACTACCAATTTCACAATTTAATGAGATTTATAAAGATAATGAAGGAATTTTAGTATATGGGATAATACTATAAGAAACTTAATAATTACCATATATGAAAAGTGTCTTCGCGAATATGCACAGCCAAAAGTAATCTAACCTTGTCCAATAGCAAAAATCTTTGATCTTTCCTATACAATAATAGAATACCACCTAATCAGGTGGTATTTTTTAAGATTTCTTGTTTTTGGCTCTTTTTTTATAAAATCTATATACAAATATTAAGAATACTATTACTATTAAAGCTACTATAACATATGAAGCGTCATCAATTATGGTTAATATAAGGTCTTTCTTATCTCCAGCAAAAGCTCCTACTAAAACAAGCACGGTATTCCATATTGCACTACCAAATGTGGTATAGACAATAAATTTTAGTAAAGGCATTTCGCTCATACCGGCCGGGATACTTATTAAGCTTCTTACAACAGGAATAAATCTACAAAAGAAAACAGTTTTATTTCCTTTTTCATCAAACCATTTATCAGCAGATTCTATGTCTTCAGGTTTTACCCTTAAAAGTTTTCCATATTTACTTGTAACAATTTTAATAAGCCTTTCCTTATTTAAAATTTTACCAATATAATATAGAATAATTGCACCTAATACAGAACCAATTGTAGAGGCAATAATAACACCTACAATTGTCATATTGGTATCTATTGTCATAAATCCACCAAAAGTTAGAATTAATTCACTTGGAATTGGTGGAAATATATTTTCAATTAAAATAAGTAGACCAATCCCTATATAACCAAAATCGTTCATTATTTCTATAATAAAATTTTCCATAATAATCTCACTTTCGTATAATTTAAAAACAAAAGCATTATATCATAAGATATAAATATATGCTACAAAATTTAAAAAGTATTAAGAAAAAACAGGATATTTTATAAAAATATCCTGCATAAATATTAATTTTACTAAAATTATAAATAAATACCTAAATATGAAAATACAAATTTTATAATATAGAAAATACCCATAATTAAAGCAAATCTCCAGAAATATGAACCTTTTTTATCTTCATCTGATAGGTTTTTAAAAGCGAAGAATAAAAGTACAATAGATAAAATGTTGCAATATCCAGAAAATGTAGTTGTAATTCTAGAAAAGCTAGAACTAATAATAGTTAATAACTCAAGAACAGTTGCTATTACTACAGGAACTTTTGCTATTAAAACACTATTAACAATTGGCAAAAAAGATTTACTTTTATTCTTTTTAAATGCATATACTAATCCTGATAATATTGCAATTGTAATAACTGGAGCAACTAGTTCTTTTATAATATCAAAAACATTTCCAAATAAGTTTTTGAAAAATAAAGAAAAGCTACCATATGTACTAAATAAAGACCTACTTGCAATACCCAAAATATTAAGTAGTAATATTGCAACAAGCCAAATTACTAAAACTATAATAGCGATTTTAAAGAAATTACTACCAGAATCTGAAGTCACAGTTTTTAATGATTCAATTGGGTCCTTAAAAAAAGATGAAATAAATCCTTTAGCTTCTTTAGAAGCCTGTTTAATGTCTGTATTTTTTAAAGCATCTTTTACTTCATTTACTGTTTCTGTGGTTTCGTTTTTGGTATTTTCATTATTTTCTTCCATAAAAAATCAACCCTTTCTTTTTAATCTACTAATATTAAACTACAAAACTTAAAAAAAGTAAAGACAAAGCTATTAATTTATATGATATATGTATAAATAATATTAATATTTATAATAAAATTTTTCCAAATGGGTATTCTAAAAATAAAATAATATGATATAATGAGACCATCTAATTTAAGAAAGGAGAACAAAATGGATAAAAAACAAGCTGAAGAATTAAAGGAAAAATTGTTTAATAAAAAAGAAAACGGATGGAAAGGAAAATCACAAGAAGATAGAGAAAATATTTTTGAATATGCCAAAGGCTATATTGATTATATGAATAAATCTAAAACAGAAAGAGAGATTATTGAAAATTCTAAAAAAATTGCAGAAGCACATGGATTTAAAGATATAAATGAGTATCAAAATTTAGTAGTAGGGGATAAAGTATATTATATTAATCATGAAAAAAGTATGTATTTGGCAGTTATTGGAAATAAACCACTAGAAAATGGATTAAATATTATTGGTTCACATGCAGATTCTCCAAGATTAGATTTAAAGCCAAATCCACTTTATGAAGATTCTGAATTTGCATATTTTAAAACACATTATTATGGTGGAATAAAAAAATATCAATGGACAGCTATTCCACTTGCAATTCATGGTGTGATTGTTAAAACAAATGGAGAAAAAATAAAAATATGTATAGGCGAAGATGAAAAAGACCCTATTTTTACTATTACTGATTTGCTTCCGCACTTAGCGCAAGACCAAATGAAGAAAAAGGCTTCAGAAGTGGTTGAGGGAGAAGATTTAAATTTATTAATAGGCAGTATTCCATTTGATGCAGAAATTCCAGAAGGAGTTAAACTAAACATTTTAAATATTTTAAATGAAAAATATGGGATTACTGAAGCAGATTTGTTAAGCTCTGAAATAGAATTAGTACCAGCTATGAAATGCAGGAGCATGGGGCTAGATAATAGCATGGTTGCAGGATATGGTCAAGATGATAAAATTTGTGTTTATACTTCTTTAACAGCTTTAATGAATATAGAAAATCCAGAAAAAACTGCAGTATGCATAATATCAGATAAAGAAGAAATTGGAAGTATGGGAAATACAGGTATGGAATCACATGTGTTTGATACTTTTATTTCTGAACTTTTGAACAAGATGCAAGTAAATAAACCAAATTTATTGGAAAAAGTTTTTTGTAATTCAAAAATGTTATCAGCAGATGTTGATACTGGGTTAGACCCAATATATAGTAGCGTATCAGATAGAAATAATAGTTCATATTTAGGCAGAGGAGTTGGACTAAATAAATATACAGGTGCAAGAGGAAAATCTGGCGCATCTGATGCTAATGCGGAATTTGTAGCTGAAGTAAGAAAAATTTTTGAGGAAAATAATATAAGATACCAAATTTCTGAATTGGGAAAAGTAGATGTAGGTGGCGGTGGCACAATTGCCTATATTCTAGCTAATAAAGGAATTGAAGTTATAGATTGTGGTGTACCAGTATTATCAATGCACTCACCATATGAAGTTACAAGTAAATTCGACTTATATGAAGTATATCGCGGATATGAAGCATTTTGGAAAAATGCGTAAAATAAAAGGGCTCTAGTATAGAGCCCTTTCCGGAGGTTTATCTGCTACTGCACATTGCCCAAAATTTACATAGACGAGTTACCCCGTCACATTCTTGAGGTTTTGGACAAGATATTGTGCCGTGCAAAGCACATGAGATTTTTTGGCCTTTCAAACGCCAATCTTCAACTTTTACTTTGTCCATCTGTTTTTGCGTCATATATTATCACTCCTTAATGTTAAATACATATAATTATATGATGAAAAAACAATAAATAGAACTAGTATACTAATTTCAAATAAATAAACCTCCTTTAAAATTAGCGTATACACTATTATATCACTTCTACACTGAAATTGCAAATGTTTTTGAAAAAATTACCAATTTGAAGCAAGAAAAACATTGAAAATATAGTAAAATAACGAAATCAGGAGAAAGCAATATGAAAAATTTTTTCATTATAATTATTACAAAAATTATTACAATAACTCTAAAAATATTTGGAAAAAATGCGGGAAACTTGCCAGGAAACCTTGCATTAAAATGGGATAAAGATATTTTTAAATATTTTAAAATAAATGGAAAAATAATTGCAGTTACAGGTACAAATGGAAAAACAATGACAAATAACTGCATAGCGCAAATATTTAAAGATGCTGGAAAAAAAGTAATTAGCAATTTGCAAGGAAATAACATGGAAACAGGTATATTATCCACATTTATTAAAAATTGCACATTAACAGGCAAAATAAAAGCAGATTACATAATATTAGAAACAGATGAAAGTTATGTTCCAGTAGTTTATAAAAAGCTACCATTGGATTGCTTGGTAATTCTAAACTTTTTTAGAGACCAATTAGATAGAAATGGCGAAATGGAAACATTAATACTAAAAATTCAAAAATTTTTAGAGGACTATAACGGTAAACTTATACTTAATGCAGATGACCCAAATGTAAGTAGATTATCAAAAGCTAATCATGAAAATAAAAATATATTCTTCTACTCAATTGATAAATGCAAAGAATCTGCAGATGAGTTATATGAGGCTGCAGAAGGAACATACTGTCCATTTTGCAAAACAAAATTACAGTATGAATATTACCAATATGCGCATATAGGAAAATTTAAATGCCCTAATTGTGATTATGGAGAAGAAGAAATTTATCAGCTATTAACAGATATAAATGTAGATGAAGGAAAATTTTGTATAGGTGGGGAACAATATAAAACCCAATATGATAGTTTATATGCTTTTTACGATTTGGCTGCTGCTACCACTGTGGCTAAATTATATGAAATTCCAGAAGATAGTGTAAAAAATACAATTAAAGAATTTGCACTCAATAATGGTAGACTAGAAAAATTATTAATTAACAATTGCAAAACTGTTATTAATTTAGCAAAAAATCCAACCGGATTTAATGTTAGCTTGCGCATGCTTCAAAAAGATGAAAATAAAAAAGATTTATTGCTAGTTTTAAATGATAATGTAGCAGATGGACGAGATGTATCATGGATTTGGGATATTGATTTTAACAATTTAGATGGAGTTCAAAGAATAATTACAGCAGGAATAAGACCATATGATATGGCAATTAGAGTAAAAACGGCAGGTTATCCAGCTGAAAAAATTATTCCATGCACAAGTATAAAAGAAGCTGTAGAAAAACTGTATGAAACTGAAAATACAAAATATGTTATAGCAAATTATACAGCTATTCAAAATGTTAGAAAAGAAATTAAAAATTTTCATAAAAGCTAATATTATAACTTTGACACTGATGAAGTTTAGATAATTGCACATTTAGAAAGGAATACTGTAAATTATGGAAGAAATAAAAATTTTGCATTTATATCCTGATATGTTAAATTTGTATGGAGATAGGGGAAATATACAGGCTTTAAAGTATCGCGCAGAAAAAAGAGGAATTAATGTAATTGTAGATTACTACTATTTAGGTGGAGAGGCTCCTGATTTTTCTAAGTATGATATTGTATTTTCTGGTGGGGGAGCAGATAGTGAACAAGCTTTGGTTGCTAATGATATGTTAAAATACAAAGAGCAAATAAAAAAAGCAATTGATGAAGGTGTGTTCTTTTTGCTTGTATGTGGCTCTTATCAACTATTTGGAAAATATTATAAAGGAGTTGAAGGAGATATAATTCCTGGGCTAGAAATTTTTGATTACTATACAGAGGCAATTCCAGACAGAAAAAAAAGATGCATTGGTGATATTATTATTGAGGTAAATTTAGATGGAATAAAAACTAAAGTTATAGGATATGAAAACCATGCAGGTCAAACTCAAAATGTTGAAAAACCATTTGGACATGTTCTATATGGACAGGGAAACACATTTGGTGCACAAGAAGAAGGCTTTATGAGAAAAAATGTTATAGCAACATACATACATGGAACATTATTATCAAAAAATCCGGAAATTACGGATTATATAATACAATACGCTTTAGAAAGAAAATATGGAGAAAAAGTTGAACTAGAAAAATTAGATGATGCTTTCGAAGAAAAGGCAAGAGAGCAATTGCTAAATAGATATTTGAGTAAAAGATATGAAAAGGGGGAGTTTTATGAAGAAATTAAAAAAAAATAAAATTATACTTTTGATTTGCATATTAGTAATTATTGCAGAAATATCTATTTTTTTATATACTAAGTATATAAAAAAAATTGATTTTAATAATGTGGAAGGAATAACAATAATTTATCATTATACTATAGAAGGATTTGATTTTCCAACAACTAAAGTAGAACTTGCTGAAAATGAAGTACAAGATATTTTAAATGAATTAAAAAAATGTACGTTTGTAAAATATGATGATGGATCTGTAGGTGCAAATAATTATGAGATAATCTTAAGTAATAATATTAAATTTACTTTTATGCATAGTGATACATGGAGGAACGATTGGTTTGATGGCAAATCAGAGTTTATAGTTAATTGCTATAATGATAATGAGGTTTTTGTAACTAAGCTTCCTGTTAGTATTCTTTCTAAAATAGTTACTAAAATAGATGAAGAATTAATTAATCGAACAAAGGAACTTCAAACAGATACTATTACTATACAGACAGAAGATACCATTGTAAATACTAGAAGTATTGAATCACTTAAACATATTGTTGAAACAAATGATGATATAGGAGAGCGTGAAATAGCATTTACAATAAATTTTAACAATGGAACTATTTTACAAATTTATGGACCAATAGAATTTAATGAAGAAGGGATTATAGAATTGAAAGGAAAAAGATATGGAACAATTATTACAAGTGAAAACCTGGTTAAAAAAGTTCAAGTTCCTAGAAGAGTAATATATGAAATTTATAGTATAGTAGAAAATTCATAAAATATTCACTTTAATTTTGCTATCTAAGTAATCATATCCGTTGAAATAAGACGAATTGATAGAGGTAAGAGATAAAGGCACATTTCTCTTACCTTTTTATATTAAGCAAAAATATTATATCATATATTTTTTAATTATACTTATGTTTTTATAGTTTTTATATCTATTTTATGTCTAATATTATAGTTTGTATCTATAATAATATATAGTTGATAACTATATATTGCCATTAAAATTAGAGTTGATAAGCATTTCATTTTTAAAATGAAATTTAATATACTATTAATGGGGGGTGAGTTTATTAGTGGCGAACTTAGATAATAGTATAATTATAGGTCAAAATATCAGGGAAATTAGAAAAAATCTTAATTTAACCCAAGAAGAATTTGCAGAAAAATTAAATATTAATGCACAATTTTTATCTCAAATAGAAACAGGAAAAGCTGGAATAAGTATTGATAATGCTATAAATATTTGTAATACTGCCAATTGTTCTTCTAGTAAATTATTCAAAACTTTAATAAAGTCACCAGACAATATAGACAATTATGAACTTTTATCGGATAGAGATAAAACTGTAATAAATGAAATGATTAAAATTTTATTAAATACAAAGTGAATATTAAGAAATGCAACCTTTTTTAATATGTTTTATCTAATATAATAAAGGGAGAATATATGAAATATAAATTTTTAATTGTAGATGACGATGCTAATATGGCAGTGAATTTAAGTAAAATTATAAAAGAAAATATGCCTAATCTTATAGAAAATATAAAAATATGTAATGACGGTGTAGAAACAATTGAAGAAATAGATAAAGAAAAACCTGATATTTTGTTACTGGATTTAAAAATGCCTAAAGCAAATGGATTGACAGTGATAGATAAAATTAGTGAAGAAAACATTGAAATTATTATTATATCTGGCGAAGCTTCACTAATTAATAGTCTAACAATATTTAATAGCAAAAATATTAAAAAAATATATATTAAACCTTTTTTATCTGAACACTTAATTGGTGAATTGAAGTATATATGTCATAAGAAGGAAGAAGAATACATTAGAAATAAAGCTGAAGACGAGTTGTGCGTGTTTAGCTTTAATAAGTGTAGTATTGGTTATAAATATTTGATTGAATGTCTAGTTAAGACTTATGAAAGAGAAGAACTTTTAGTAAATATCGAAAAAGACTTATTTCCGCTAATTGCCCAAAAATTTCATATAAAAAAAATACAAAATATAAAATGGTCTATTCAAAAAACAATTAAGTCAATGATTAGATATACTGACACCGAAAAAGTTTATAGTTATTTTCCTAATACAGAAACACTAACGCCTAAATTATTTATTATGACTTTAAATAAATTAATAATAACTAAATATAAAAAATAGAAAGTTTTTCCCCTTTTTTCCTCTTTTATATATTTATTTATATTTTATGATATATATAATATAAAGATATACAAAATAGCAAATGCCTAATATTAATTATATAGAGAGGAGGTACCTTTATAGTTTAACAAATATAATAAAAGGAGGGAAAAATTTTATGAAACAAAAAAAATTTTTAAAAGTAGCAACTTTGGGAATACTAACGACACTAATGCTAGGAGTGTCTTCATATGTATCGGCAGCCAGTGGACATGCTTACTGTGCTGGATATAGTGGAAATGATTTAGGAACTACTAGTATGACTACTAATGCTTATAACACATATAGATCACTTGGATATTCTTCTAACTATACAATATCTCCTAGTTTTAACACACTAAAATCAGGAAAATTTTCAGATGGGACTAAATATTTAGAAAGCAAAGTTCTTTTCTTAGCAGGTCATGGAGCAAGTGATGGTAGTTCTTTACATTTAGCTACTTCTTATACCGGTATTAGAACTGGTAATTCTAGCCTTAATGAAGTGGGAATTAATGAAATAAATTTTAACAATACAAAGCTAGTTACTCTTGCAGGATGCTATACTTCAGTAAATGATAGCAGCTTGGCTGTGGAAATCTATAGAAAAGGTTCTGACAATGTAATTGGATGGAGACAAGAGGTAAATCCAGGGGCAATGACAGACTTTCTTGAAAATTATCATAAAAAATTGAAATCTGGTTCTACAGTTTGGGATGCACTAGTATATGCTGGTACATTTTCTTATAGTGATTCTAGAGTAAAAGATGTTGGTTTTTTTGGTTCAGCCAATAACACCATAAAATCAGCAAGTAATATATCTACAATGTCTTCAAGTGAAGATGAAATCGTTAATCCAAATACTTATTATGTGACAGAAGATATTAATTTTACTAATGATAATCAAAATCTTAATGAAATAATTAGTCTTATTAAGTCAAAAGATTCTCTTTTCAAAATAGAAGATTATGAAGTAAGAATTAATGAATTAAATAAAGAACAAAATCTTTACATAATTGACTTTATAAGAAAAATTGGAAATTTTTATACAGATTTAGGATATGTAGTTACTGTAAAAGATGGTAAAGTAACAACTCTAACCAATAATAATAGAGAAATACTTCCAACAATTTCTAAGACATTGTCTAATAATACTATATCATCTGAAAATTTAAATTCATATAAAAAAATAGCAATTAAAAATCTTATGCAAAAATCATTTAAAGATTTTAGTTTAGGAACTTTTAACAATAAAGATATTATAGTAAAAGAGCAATTAGGTCAACTGTATTTCGATGTAAATACCAATAAACCATATTATAAAATTTTTACTACTTATGAAGATGAAAATGGATTTGTGGATGTTGATTATTACTTAATAGATTTAGAAAAATGATAAAATAAAACAAAAGGCACCACTTGGTGCCTTTTGTTAATGGTGTGAGAAAGTTTATATTACTTCTGATTTATTAGAAAATCCAAAATTCAATATCGGCTGTTGACCAAATTTCACGATTTGGGTATGTATATACAGTTATTTGTATAACATATTCTTTTCCCAATTCAAAGTTGTGTAAAAGATTCATATTTCTTAAGTAATGCTCTCCCATAATTGAAACCTCATCAGTAAGTGCTGGTCCATTCACTTCATAAATAATAGCTTCAACCACTGTAGATGTATCACAATTAGTTGTTCTTATTGACCACTGCTGAAAAGGAAAAGCTATAGCATTTGCCTTAAAGAAATAGTAAATAGTTCCACCAGTGGAATGAACTTTTTCGTGAACGGCATAGCCAATACGAGGTTGAACGGTTTCCGTGGTTTCATAATTGCAATCTGTTGAAGGAACTTCAGCTGCAAAAGCGGAAGTGGAAAATGCAAGTATCAATACCAATGTCATAAGTAAAGAAATAACTTTTTTAACATTTTTCATTAAGAGAACCTCCTAAAAATTGTTGTACTCACACCATTAAAGCAATTTTTAATATTGCTTTATATATTATAACACAAGCAGTTAAGATTTACAATATTTTAAAAAGCATTGACACATGTAAAAAAGCATTGGCACGTTTTAAAAATTATCTACTTAATATGATATTAAAATTTAACTTTTTAAAAGATAATTCTTATATAAGAAAATTCAAATATTATCATCTTGAGATATATTTTTATGGTCTTAAACAAATAAAATAGTTTGACAAATATATAAAAAAACTGGACAATTAACAGTCTATTGTGCTATTATGAAAAGGGGGAGTTTTATGAAGAAATTAAAAAAAAATAAAATTATACTTTTGATTTGCATATTAGTAATTATTGCAGAAATATCTATTTTTTTATATACTAAGTATATAAAAAAAATTGATTTTAATAATGTGGAAGGAATAACAATAATTTATCATTATACTATAGAAGGATTTGATTTTCCAACAACTAAAGTAGAACTTGCTGAAAATGAAGTACAAGATATTTTAAATGAATTAAAAAAATGTACGTTTGTAAAATATGATGATGGATCTGTAGGTGCAAATAATTATGAGATAATCTTAAGTAATAATATTAAATTTACTTTTATGCATAGTGATACATGGAGGAACGATTGGTTTGATGGCAAATCAGAGTTTATAGTTAATTGCTATAATGATAATGAGGTTTTTGTAACTAAGCTTCCTGTTAGTATTCTTTCTAAAATAGTTACTAAAATAGATGAAGAATTAATTAATCGAACAAAGGAACTTCAAACAGATACTATTACTATACAGACAGAAGATACCATTGTAAATACTAGAAGTATTGAATCACTTAAACATATTGTTGAAACAAATGATGATATAGGAGAGCGTGAAATAGCATTTACAATAAATTTTAACAATGGAACTATTTTACAAATTTATGGACCAATAGAATTTAATGAAGAAGGGATTATAGAATTGAAAGGAAAAAGATATGGAACAATTATTACAAGTGAAAACCTGGTGAAAAAAGTTCAAGTTCCTAGAAGAGTAATATATGAAATTTATAGTATAGTAGGAAATTCATATAATTAGCATAAAAAAATAAAATTTACAAACCTCTGAAACCTTTGATATTGGTGAGCCAGGAGGGATTCGAACCCCCGACCCCAGGCTTAGAAGGCCTGTGCTCTATCCAACTGAGCTACTGACCCAGGTGGATTTCAAGTTGTTTGTAAATTTTATTTTTTTAACTTAATTATTACTCATGAACAAATACTATCATAGCATGATTTTGTTGCAATGTCAAGAAAAAACATTGATTTTTTTAATTAATTACCATATACTACAAGAGATTTACTAAATGTGAATTCCGTGTGAAATTTTAATAAAGGGATTGCATAAAAAAAGATAAAATGATAATATAAACCAGTAAATATTACGGAAATAAGAAAGAGGAGGAGTTAAGGGTGATAGAAATAAAAAATGTCACAAAAAAATATCCTAATATTACAGCAGTGGACCATATTAGCTTTGAAGTAAAAGATGGTGAAGTTGTTGGATTTTTAGGACCAAATGGTGCGGGAAAAAGCACTACTATGAATATGATTACAGGTTATATTGAACCAACTGAAGGTCAAATAATCATAAATCGGTTATGATATTTCAAAAAAACCTAAAAAAGCCAAAAAACAAATTGGTTACATGCCAGAAGGTACTCCATTATATACGGAGCTAACTGTTAGAGAGTTTGTAAACTATATGGCAGACCTAAAATCTGTAAAAGCAAAAGAAAAAAAGCAAGCAGTAGAAAAAGTAATATCAGAAACTGGTTTGAAAAATGTAGAAAACAAGCTAATTCGCAACTTATCAAGGGGCTATAAGCAAAGGGTAAGTTTGGCAGGTGCTTTAGTTGGAAATCCAGATGTTATTATTTTAGATGAACCAACAGTTGGATTAGATCCAAAGCAGATTACAGAAATAAGAAGCTTAATTAAAAATTTAGGTAAAAATCATACTGTAATTTTAAGTAGCCATATTTTATCAGAAGTAAGCCAAATTTGCGAAAGAGTAATAATTATTAATAATGGTAAAATTGTAGCAATTGATACCCCTGAAAACTTAGAAAATAAAACAGAAGAAAAAGATATTATTATAGTAACAGTTGAAGACCCTGAAAATAATATGGACAATCTAAAAAATACTATATCAGAAATTCAAGAGGTAAAATTACTAAAAGATAATGAAGATGGAACAAAACAATATCAAATTACTTCTTCAAGTGGTGTGGATTTAAGGAAGAAATTATTTGAAATATTACCAAAACAAGAAATTGTAATTCTTGAATTAAAGAAAAATGAATCTACTTTGGAAGATGCATTTATAAAATTAATTAATAATACTACAGAACAAAATGAAAATGTAGAACCTGAAAAAGACAAAGAAATGCTAAAAAAGGAAAAAGAAGAAAAAAAAGAAGCAAAAAAACAAGAAAAATTGAAACAAAAACAAGCAAAAAAAGAGCAAAAAGAAAAGAATAAAAAAGGAGGAGAAAAATAATGTGGGCAGTATTTAAAAAAGAATTAAAAAGTTATTTCTTATCTCCAATTGGATATGTGGCAATAGGATTATTTTTACTAGTTTTTAGTTTATTCTTTTATTTAACCACTATATCTGTAAGAGCAGTAGATTTGGGAAACTTATATTTTAACACAGCAAGATATGGACTTTTAGTTATTGTTCCGATTATAACAATGAGGATGTTTGCAGAAGAGAGAAAGACTGGAACAGAACAATTATTACTAACTTCTCCTAAAAGTATAACAGGAATTGTATTTGGCAAATTTTTTGCAGCAGTTGCATTAATTGCAATAACACTTGTAATTTCATTAATCTATTATGTGATTTTATGCTTTTTCCAAGCGCCAAATATTGTGCCAACCTTAGTTATGATATTAGGATTTTTACTTTTATCAATGGCAGCAATTTCACTAGGTATGTTTGCATCAAGCATTACTGAAAACCAAGTTATTGCAGCAATTATTACAATAGTATTTTTAGTAGTACCATGGTTTTTGCCAAACCTTGGCGAAGCATTTACAATTATTGATTTAATGAGTAGTTATCAAAAATTTCCAGCAGGACTTATTTCAGTAAAAGAAGTAGTAAATCTTCTAAGTTTTGCGCTAGTGTTTATTTTAATAACTATTATCATTATGCAAAGAAGAAAATCAGTAAAGTAAGGGGGAAGGAAAATGAAGGAAAAATTTATACAAGTTATAAAAAACAAATGGCTTAAAAGCATAGTACTAACTCTTTTACTAGTGGGAATAATTGTATGTGCATATTTGGCAATTAACTATGCTGTAGATAAAGCAAATATCACTGATATAGATATGACAAAAGAAAAACTATACTCAATTTCTCAAGAAACAAAGGATAAATTACAAAATTTAGATATAGATACTACAATTACTTTATTTAATATGTCAGAATATTACAAGGATTTTGCATACAAATATGCAGACTTAAATGAACATATAAAAGTTGAAGAATTAGAAAATTTAACTTCTAAAGCAGATTGGAAAGCAGAATATGGATTGCAAGATACAAGTGCATTTATTATGATTTCTACAGCTGACAGAGAAAAAATATTATATGAATATGATTTATACACCATAGATTATACAACATATACAGAAATAGATATTACAGAAGAAGCTATGACAAATGCAATATTAGATGTAGCAACAACTGTAAAACCAAAGGTATATTTCTTAACAGGGCATAACCTATATTCAAGCATGTATTTCCAATATCTACAGTCAGACTTAACAAATGAAGCAAATGAAGTGGCTGAAGTAGATTTAATGAAATCAGATAAAGTACCAGATGATTGCAGTGTTTTAATTATTACAGCACTAAGTGAAGATATTGAAGAAATAGAAAGAGATAGATTAATTGACTATATTAATAGAGGCGGAAAAATCTTATTATTATCAGATAGTAACTTAAACAACATAAAATTAGACAATTTCCAAAAAGTATTAGATGAGTATGGTGTTAGCATATCTGACGGAATCATTTTAGAAGGTGATACCTCAAAAATGGTTTCAGGTGCACCAAACTTTGTAATTGCAACAATAAATAGTTCATCTAGCATAATAAAAAATGCTAATATGGATATAAATGTATGCCTAATAAATACAGGAAAACTTGATATTGCATCATCAGAAAAATTAGAAGAACTAAATGTAACTTCAGAAATTTTAGCATCTGTAAGTGACAAGGCTTTCCACCGTACAGATTTAAGTTCAAATAGCCAAAACAAAATAGAAAGCGATGAAGATGCAGGTGGAGCAACTGTTGCGGCAATGCTAACAAAAGAAATTGATGAAGACACAAGTTCAAAATTAATAGTATTTGCAAATACAGTATTTGCAACAAATACACAAATAGCAGTAAGTTCACAATATTATAGTTATGCTATGGATTTTTACAATAATAGAGATGTTTTATTAAATTCTGTATCATATTTAACAGATAGAGAAGAAACAATAACAATTCGCAAAAACTTAGAAGCAGTAAATTATGATGTTACAGAAACTCAAAATAGAATAGTTTTAACAGTTATATTTGGCTTACCAGTTCTTATTATAATCATAGGAATTTTTGTATGGATTATGAGAAGAAGAAAAAAATAGTATTATAAAATATGCTCCCTCATATATTTAAAATATGAGGGAGTTTTTATATGAAAGACATACTAAAAGTAGTTTTTGTAATTATTGGAACAATGATTGGTGCGGGATTTGCATCAGGACAAGAGATTTGGATATTTTTTAATAGATATGGGAATTTAGGAATTTTAGGATTAATACTTTCTATTAGTCTATCTGGATTTTTGATTTACAAAGTATTTAATAAATTGCAAAAAGAAAATTTATATACATATTCACAGTTATTAGAAAAAATAAGTGGAAAAGGTAAACTTAATAAAATAATTTCAATAATAATATCAGTATTTTTATTAGTCTCATTTTATATTATGATTGCTGGGATGAGTGCATACTTTTACCAAGAATTTGGCCTAAGTACCTGGTTTTATTCTATAATAACATCAATTTTTTGTTATTTTACGCTTAAAAGAAATATAAAAGGAATAGTTGCAGTAAATAGTTTTTTAATTCCATGCTTAATAATATTTATACTATTTTTAGGATTTAAAAACTTTGATTTTAGCTTAGGATATTTAAATACACAAAATTATAGCTGTTCGTGGAATTGGTTCATTAGCAGCATTTTATATGCAAGTTATAACAGTATTTTATTAATCCCTATTTTAATAGAACTTAAAACATATATTAATACAAAGAAAAAAGCAGTACTTGCAAGTTTTTTATGTACTATTATTTTATTTTTAATAGCACTATGTTTATTTTTCCTTTTATTAAGGAACCCAGCTGTATATAAATTCGATTTGCCAATGGTCGAAATAGCAAAAGAATTTGGAGCGATATATGCATATTTTTATGGTGGAGTTATTGTTGCTGCAATTTTTACTTCTGCAATTTCTGCAGGATATGGATTTTTGCAAAATCAGGTTGAGAAAAAAGAATTTATAAAAGGAGATATAGAAAAACGAAAAAGAAATTACTATAATAAACTGTTATTTGCAATATGTATTTTGGCTCCATTTGTTGCAAACCTAGGATTTGCTAACTTAGTAAATGCACTATACCCAGTGTTTGGAGTTTTGGGATTAATTCAAATAGTATTTTTAGTCAAATAATGCTATAAAACTATTGAAAAAAAAGTAAATAACTGGTATAAATTAGGTATATACATATATTTTGGAGGAAAAACACAAGTGATGAAAAAAGTGCTTGAATTTAAAAAAGATAAGCCGAAGAGAACAACAAAAAAAGTACACAAAAAAAAGCTGGCAATAATTATTACAGTTATTGTAATAGCCGTTATTTTGCTAGTTACAGCCATTGTATATACATATAATGAGCCATTTAGAGACTTTATGGATAAATATGTATTAAGGAAAAACATCACAGATGAAAATGTTCCGATTATAGAAATTGACTATGATTCAAACACAAATGTAATCCCATATGGAAAATATATTTGTATTTTGGCAGAAAACAATTTGCAATTATACAATTCAAGTGGCAAAAAGGAACAAGAAGTAAAAGTAGAAATAAATAATCCTATATATAATACAAATGGAAAATATTTAGCAATAGGAGAAAAAAATAGCCAAAAACTATATTTAATTTCAGGTTCTAATATTGTATGGGAAAAAGATGTTGATGGCAATTTGCTAAAAGTAAATGTAAATAAAAATGGATATGTAAGTACAATTGTAAGTGGAACAACATATAAATCTGTTATTACAACATATAATTCAAAAGGAAGTGAATTATTTAAATCATATTTATCAAGCACCATAGCAGTGGACTCTTGCATTTCGCCAGACAACAAATATTTAGCATATGCAGAGGTAAACACTTCTGGAACTGTAATAAAATCAAATATTAAAATTATATCTGTTGAAGAAGCAAGGGAAAAGAATACAGAGCCAGAATTTACATATAATGCAGACCAAAATAGCTTAGTTTTAAGAATAAAATACCAAGATAAAAATAGACTTATTTGCATGTATGACAATAGTATTCACATGATAGAAAGCAATGTTGATGTAAAATTAATGGATTTATCAGAAGAAAGTAAAGTTACCTTTGGGGATTGTGAACTTACAAACTTTGTGTATAGAACAGTTGAACAATCAACAGGACCTTTTAGTGCAGACACTATAGTACAAATGTTAAATATTTCAAACCAAAAAGAAAATACATATACTGTAGATGGTGTAGCAAAAAGTGTAACAAGCCATGATAATATTATTGCAGTTAATCTAGGCTCAGAAGTGGAATTTATTAATACTTCTGGTTTTCTAGTAAAAAGATATACTTCAAGTCAAGAAATTAGAAATATTGTTATTTGTGATGGCTTAGCAGGAATTATTTCTAGAGATAAAATAGAGTTAGTAAATTTATAAGGGGGGTGAAAATATGAGTATTGTTATTGATTTAATTATTGTAGGAATTTTAGTTTTATGTATTGCATTAGGATATCGTAGAGGATTAGCAGGTGCTTTGCTTAAATTAATTTCATTTGCATTAGCACTAGTTATAGCATTTGTTCTATTTAAGCCAGTTTCAAACATTATAATAGATAACACAAACTGGGATGAGAGCTTAACACAGGGAATTAGAGAAGCAATTGTTTCAGACTCTAATGAAGAAACTACAGATGGAGAAGAAAATGCAGAAGAACAAGGGATGCCAACTGTTATTATGGAACACATAAATGAAAGTGTTGAAGCAGCAGGAGATACTGCAAAAGAGGCTGTGGCAGATGCTGCCGCAGAAGAAGCAGCAATTATAATTATCAATGCTGGAGTATGGATTGTATTATTTATAATTGCTAAAATTGCATTATTCTTTGTAAAAGGAATAGCAAACTTAATTACTAAATTACCAATTATTAAGCAATTTGATAAATTAGGTGGAATTATATATGGAATATTAGAAGCAATTGTTGTTATCTATATAATTTTAGCAATAATATCATTTGTAAGTCCAGTATTAAGTGGTTCTGGAATTATAGAAGCAATACAAAATTCTTTCATAGGAAGCATAATGTATCATAATAATTTACTACTTAAAATTATATTTTAAAAAAACTTGATAAATTTAGTTGAATTTGCTATACTAATAAGCATATAAATTAAAAGAATACAGGTGAACAAATTGAATAAGATAAAAAAAGAAACAAACAAAAAGAAAAAAGGAATTGGGAAAAAAATCGCACTAGTCATTATATTAGTTATTTTAGTATTTGCATGTGTTATAGCATATAGAGTACATGAAAATGGCGGAGGGCTAAAAGGATTTTTAGCAACAGCTGTTGGACATAATTCTGAAACTGTAAAAGAACTACCTAAAATCTATTGTGTATTATTAGGACAAAGCGAAAACCTAACAGATACTATTATGATTGCAGAATATGACCCACAAGAGCAACAAGCTTCAATTTTATCAATTCCAAGAGATACATTTATTGGTTATGATAAAACAAAAGCAACAGCTTGGGACAAAATAAATGCAGTATATCAAACAGGACCAGAAAATGTTTTAAAAGAGATAAATGAATTAACTGGGCTAGATATAAAATATTATTTAAAAGTTGATACAAAGGCATTTAAAGTACTAGTTGATGAAATAGGCGGAGTGAAATTTGATGTGCCAATTGATATGAAATATGATGACAATAGGCAAAACTTACACATCAATTTAAAAGCTGGAGAACAACTTTTAGATGGAGATAAAGCAGAGCAACTAGTTAGATTTAGACATAATAATGATGGAACAACCTATCCAGCTGAATATGGTATGGAAGACGAAGGCAGGATGAGAACACAAAGAGAATTTTTAACAGCTCTTGCTAAACAAACTTTAAAAGTCGAAAACATATTTAAAATTAATGACTTTATAGATATCGCAAATGAATATGTAGAAACAAATATTGATTTTGATGTAGCTAAAGACTATGTTCCATATATTGTAGAATTTAATATGGAAGAACTAAAAACAGGACAAGTTCCTGGAAGGTCTGAACTAACAAATGGTGTATGGGTTTATATTGCAAATCAATCGGAATTAAATAAAATGGTTGATGACTTATTTATAAATCCAAATAAACTAGATGAAGAAGATATAAAAAGCGAAAGCACTGTAGATACTTCTGGAATTGACAAAACAAAGTTAAAAATAGAAGTATTAAATGGAACACCAAGTAATACAAAACTAGAAAAAGTAGTTGCAAAACTAGAAAATGCAGGATATACTGTAAGCAATAAAGGAAATACTACAGAAACAAGTAATACAACAATTATAATTAGAAAAGACGTACCAGACTTGGTTACAGAGGATATAAAACAAATTCTAGAAGCACAAACAACTACTACAGGATCAGAAGCAACAGTTAATATTACAATTATAATAGGAACAGATTATGAAGGATAATTAAATAGGGGGCACTTATATTTAAAATATTAGTGCCCATTTTTTTGATATTTTAAGAAAGGTTAAGCTTCTTTAAAATATTTCTATATATCTTAAAAATTACTAATTGTTGTATAACGGAAATTTCCACCTTTCTTGCCATGCTTTCCACCCTTTTTAGCTTTTGCTTTTTTATAAGAATTTCCCTTTTTATTTTTATCCAATCTTAACAATAGATAGATTAAATATAAAGTAACTAAAATAAGTAAGATATGTAACAAGATTGGCAAAAACCTTGATGGCAATACATCACTTTGAGCAATTAAATCAGAAGAATAAGTAACCCCATCAATATTATAAGTAATCTTTCCAACTACAGAATTAACTGAAACAGGTGGTGTTAAATCATTTAAAGTAATTTCAGGTTCAATTGCATCTATATCTGTTCCATTTGCCATAAAAGCATTAATATCCTCTTTTACAGCCACTTTTAAATTTTTAGTCTCCTTAGTTGCACCAGAAATCTCTACTTCCTTCACAATAGAGCCACTTTCTTGTAATGGTTTAACAGAATAATTATCAAAAGCATAATCTAATAATTCTATGGAATCCAAAAACTTTTCACTCAAACCCTTATTAGTAAACTCTCCGCCCAAAACTACTGCAATAACTTCCATACCATCTTTGCTAGCAGCAGAAACCAAGCAATTTCCGGCTTCGCCTGTATAACCTGTTTTAACCCCAATACAATTAGAGTAATAATATTCACTATCTTTTAACAATAAATTATTAGTTGTCTTAAAGGTTCGGTCAGCCTTTTTATACTTATTTGTAGCAGGTAAAGTGTATTTAGTCTTTTTTATAATCTCGCGAAATTTGCTATTTTCCATTGCATATTTAGTAATTAATGCTAAATCATAACTAGTAGAAACATGCTCCTTATTATGAATTCCATTAGGATTTACAAAATGAGTATTTTTGCAACCAAGCTCTTTAGCCTTTTCGTTCATCAAATCAGCAAACTTAGCAACACTCCCAGAAACATGCTCTGCAAGAACTATAGCAGCATCATTTGCAGAAGGAATTAATAAAACATTTAAAAGCTGTTCAATGGTAAGCTCCTCACCTTCACGCAAGTTAGAAGTAACATAATCTGCTGGAATAGAATAAATGGCATTATGGCTAACTGTTGCAACATCATCTAATTCACAATTTTCTAACACTAAAATCGCAGTCATAATTTTAGTGGTACTTGCTGGATACCTTACCTCATTTGCATTTTTCTCATATAAAACTTTGCCAGTAGATGACTCCATTAAAATACAAGAAGGAGAATATATCTTAATATCTGATTTCTCCGAACTTGCGCTACTTTCCACATAAAAAATAGAAAGAAAAACAAATTGTAATAAAAAAATAGTAATTAAAAACCTTTTTAAATTTCTCATTATATAAAAACCTCTTTTAAGTTATATGTTATTTAATTTAAATTAGAAGAAATATTAGTAAATATATATTAAAAATCAAATAAATGCAAGTTTAAATTGAAAGGATGGTAAAAAAATGAATAATTTAACATTAAAACAAAAAATAATTTTAGGAATTATAATTGGCGTAATGCTAATTGTTATAGGAATTTATGGATATACAACCTTAAATCATGGTGAGGAGTTAGAGCTTAGCCAGCTAGATTTAAATGCCGAAATAAATAATCAGAATATAAATAGCGAGGAAGAAAACATTGCTAAAAATTCTGAGGCGAGCAATGTGGAAAATGAAGAAAATGTGCGGAGAAGAAACAAATAATCTAGAAGGAAAAATAATAGTACATATAATAGGAGAAGTTAAAAATACAGGAATTTTAATATTAAAAGAAGGAGCAAGAATTGCAGATGCCATAGAAAGTGCAGGGGGAGCAACTGAAGAAGCAGACCTAAATAAAATAAACTTGGCATATACATTAAAAGATGGTCAAAAAATATATGTGCCAAATAAAAAAGATGAAGAAAATATAGTGTATATTACAGAAGGAAGCGGGAATAATGTAATTGTAGAAAATGGAGATGAAAGTGAAATGAAAGAAAAAATAAATATAAACACAGCTTCACAAGCAGAACTTGAAGAACTACCAGGAATAGGTGAAGCAATTGCAAGTAGAATTATTGAATATAGGAAAGAAAATGGTGTATTTAATAAAATAGAGGATTTGCTAAATGTAAAGGGAATAGGAGATGCAAAATTTGCAGAAATAAAAGAATATGTTGTGGTAAATTAATGGTTTTAATTAAAAGAAGGTTTTAGAAAAAGTAAAAATGGAATTTTGATAAAAAATAAAATTTGGTTAAAATGAAAATTGGGTTTTTTAGTTATACTTTTTTAGAAATTTGCATATAATATAAAAAAAACGCATTATATTATCACTTGTTAATATATTAAAATACATTTACAAAAAGATTTTGACATTTCAAAGGGATAAAAATAAGAAAAAATGGTGAATTGAAAAAGTAAAATATATTTAGAAAAATAAGAAAAAATTCACATAATAGACTAATTTCCTTGACAATAATATGTTAAGGGTGTATAATTAATATGTTAACACATCGCGGGGTGGAGCAGTTGGCAGCTCGTCGGGCTCATAACCCGAAGGTCGTAAGTTCGAGTCTTACCCCCGCAACCAATTTTGAGGCTTTTAGCCTCTTTTTTTTATTT
>CALXVE010000013.1 GCA_944391885.1 uncultured Clostridia bacterium
ATTAGAAAAAAGCGGAAAATTAGAGGAGTTATCAGAAGGAATACAAGAAATTGCAAAACTTCGTATTTCTCACCCAGAGGCTTCTCTTGCAGAATTGGGGGCAATGCTAAAAAAACCAATAGGAAAATCTGGGGTAAACCATAGGCTAAAAACTATAGAAAAAATAGCAATGAATATTAAGGAGTGAAAAGATGGAAGAAAAAGAAATTGGGCTATATATACATATTCCATTTTGCAAAAGTAAATGTAGTTACTGCGATTTTTGTTCATATGAAAATAAAGAAAATTTAATTCCAGAATATATAAAATGCCTAAAAGAAGAAATACTTGAGGTTGCAAATGCTAATAAACAAGATGTAAAAGAAGGCAAAGATATTCCTTTTTTAGTAAATACAATATATATTGGTGGCGGAACACCTTCATATATAGATAGCAATTATATTATAGAAATAATGGAAACTATAAAGCAAAACTATAATGTTGATAAAAATGCTGAAATTACAATTGAAGTAAACCCTGGTACAGTAACATTTGATAAACTTCAAGATTATTTTAAATCTGGAATCAATCGTATTAGTATTGGTCTTCAGTCTACATATAATTATTTACTAAATCAAATTGGTAGAATTCACACATACCAAGACTTTTTAGATACATATCATTTGGCAAGAGAAACAGGATTTGAAAATATCAATATAGATTTAATGCTAGGATTACCAAATCAAACTTTGCAGGAAATAGAAAATTCAGTTCAAGAAGTAATTGGGCTAGAACCTGAACATGTTTCGATATATTCTCTAATTATAGAAGAAGGCACTAAACTTGCACAAAAGCTAGGAAAAAGTGAAATTGAACTTCCAACAGATGAACTAGAAAGAGAAATGTATTGGAAAACAAAAAAAATATTAGAAGAAAATGGATACATTCATTATGAAATATCCAATTTTGCTAAAAATGGTTATGAATCTAAACACAATACAAATTGCTGGAACCAAAAAGAATATATAGGCTTTGGATCAGGTGCACACTCATATACAAATGGAGTTAGATATTCAAATACTAGTAAAGTTGAAGAATATATTAATAATTACGAATTAGGACAATCTGAAAACAACTTTATATTACACGAAAAGCAAAATAAAGAAGCGATGCAAAAAGAATATATAATACTAGGACTTAGAAAAATAGAAGGAATAAGTGTGCAAGAATTTAAAAATAAATACATAGAAAACCCAATATACCTTTACCATAAAGAATTAGAAAAACTAGTAACAGAAGACTTGCTTGAAATAGATGGTGACAGAATAAAATTGACAAATAAAGGACTAGATTTTGCAAACCTAGTCTGGCAAGAATTTGTTTAAAAGTGGTAGATTGGGGACAGTCCCCAATCTACCACTTTTGTCTATGTTAGGGACAGGTCTACTTTTAAAATAAAAAACATAAGCTCGGAAGCAAAAAACATTGACAAGTTTTGACAAAAAAGTTTATAATATTCATGGGATATGAATTAAATTAAAATAAGGAGTACATATGAAAAAAACAAAAAAACTTTTAATTGTAATTTTGATGATGATTGCAATTAGTATAATATGCTTTAATATGCCAGTGTATGCAGATGTAGGAAGTTTTGAAGATTATAGCAGTGGAAGTAGCTGGCGGTGGTTCTTCATGGGATAGCGGAAGTTCATGGGGTGGAAGTAGCTCATGGGATAGTAGTTCGTCTGATAGTATATTTCTTTTTAGTGATTTATTATTTATATTTGGCGGAGGCTGGTGGTCACTAATATTCTGGGTAATAGTTATAGTAGCAATTATCTATGGAAGAAAAAAGAGAAGAGAATATGTACATAGAACGATGGATTTTTACAATAAAACAGAAGCCTATAGTATGCAAGATATGCATCAATTAGAGGTAAGGCAAACACAAATAGAAAATAAAATTCAGCAAAATGACCCAGCTTTTAATAAAGAGGAATTTATAGCATGGAGCAAAAACTTATTTATAAAATTGCAACAGGCTTGGACTGATAGGGACTGGTCAACAATTAGAACATTTGAAACAGAAAGCTTATTTGAACAACATAAAAACCAATTACAAGGATATATTGATAATAATCAAATAAATGTAATGGATAGAATTTGCGTAAATTATGCTCATTTGTATTATTATAGAGTAGAAGGAGACAAAGAAATACTAACAGTAAGGTTAAACTCTAGGATGGCAGACTACATAATAGATGCTACAACAAAAGAAGTTCTAAAAGGTGATAAAGACATAGAAAGACTAAATACATATTTATTAACATTTATAAGAAAAAATGGAGTAAAAACAAAACCAGGAACTATAGAAGTAAACACAACTAACTGCCCAAACTGCGGTGCTCCAACACAAATAACTTCTAGTGGAAAATGTGAATATTGTGGAAGCGTTATAACTACAGGAGAATATAATTGGGTTCTCTCAAACCTAGAAAGAGAAAATTCAAGAACTTAATTAAAATTTAAAATTAGAAAGGAAGAAAAAATATGGGATTAATTAAAGCTGCAAAAGAAGCTATTAAAGGAACATTGGCAGACCAATGGAAGGAAACAATACGTTGTGATAACATGGATAACAATGTATTAATGGTAAAAAAAAGTACACCAAATGAGATTATTAGTAATAAAAGTACTATAATCGTTGCACCAGGGCAATGTGCAGTAATATATGATAATGGCAAAGTGCTTGATGCAACAGCAGAAGAAGGATTTTATACATTTGATAGTTCAAGTTCTCCATCATTTTTCGCAGGAGAATTTGGAAAAACATTTAAAGAGATGTGGGAGAGGTTTACATACAATGGTGCAGCAGCAAAGCAACAGGCGGTATTCTTTTTTAATACAAAGGAAATTTTAGATAATAAATTTGGAACAGCAGCCCCAATACCATTTCAAGATTGGTCACATCCAATTCCAAACCAAATGACAAATACATTAACACCAATGAGGGTTGAAATTAAATGCTATGGAAAATATACATTTAAAATTACAAATCCAGCATTATTTATGCAAGAATTGGCTGGAACTGCTGAAATATATACAAAAGACAAAGTAGTAGAGCAGATGAGAGCAGAAGTAATTGCTACATTCCAAAATTTAGTAAATGAAATGGGCTCTGAAAAATACAAAGTACCAGTTCTAGAAATGCCAAGCAAAACAGATGAGATAAGAACTATGATGGATGAAATGGTATTTGATGAGCCAATTAGAAAAAGAGGGCTTTCAATTTTATGCTTTGCAGTAGAATCAGTAACCTTGGATGATGAATCTTCTCAAAAAATAGATCAATACGAGCTAAGTTCAAATGCACATATGCAACAGGGCAGGTTAGTAGATGCATATGCAGAAGCAGTACAGAAAGCGGCAGAAAATAAAAGTGGCTCACTAAATGGATTTATGGGAATAGGCATGATGAACATGGCTACAAATGGTATGGTAGGTGGAGCGGCAACTGGACCATGGCAAAATGTGCAAAATAGCCAAATGGATTTAAACAAACAAAATATAGAAAATATACCTACAACAAACGATAAAACTGTGATGACAAATCCTGAAGAGTGGACATGTGAGTGTGGAGTTAAGAATAAAGGGAAGTTTTGCGTAAATTGTGGAAAGAAAAAGCCAGATAGTACTAGTACACAAAAGCAATGTCCAAACTGTAAAGCAATGAACAGTGCAGAAGCAAAGTTTTGTAGTGACTGTGGAACAAAACTAAATTAATATATAAATTATAAAATCAGGTTGAAATTAATTACAACCTGATTTATTCCCCTAAGAAAGGAACATAGGTAAAATGTATAAACTAGTAGCAATTGATATAGATGGAACATTATTGGATAACTATCGGACAAATTCCAAATGAAAATAAGGAAACAATAAAAAAGACTATTGCAAAAGGAACAGAGGTAGTTTTGACTTCTGGAAGAGGACCAGCATCTGTTAAAAACTTGGCAGAAGAAGTTGGAGCAAATCATTATGCAATATGCGGTAATGGTTCAGTGATTTATGATTTTAATCAAAAAAAGACAATATATGAAAACTATTTAGATAAGAAAAAAGTATTGCAATTGATTAAAATATGTGATGAAAATAGTATTTATTATTGCTTGTACACAGAAGACAGTATAATTACAAAATCATTAAATTATAATACTTTATACTATCATCATGAGAACAATAGAAAGCCAGACAGTAAAAAAACAAAAATCACTATTATAAAAGATATATATAAATATGTTTTAGAAAGAGAGAAAGAAGATTATAGTAAGTTAATGATTTGTGATAGTAATAATATAATATTTAAAAGCATTACAAATAAGCTAAAACAAGTAAAAAATATTGATGTTCTAGATGTTGCCCATATGTCTAGGAAGATGATAAAAAACGGCACAGAAGAATATGCTTTGGAATATTACTATACTGAAATAACAAGCCAAAATGTAGATAAATGGAGTGCTATTAAATATTTAATTTCAAAAATAGGAATAAAAGAAGAAGAGGTTATGACACTTGGAGATAATGTAAATGATGAGACAATGCTTAAAAATGCAGGACTTGGAATTGCAATGGCAAATAGCGCGCCATATATACAAGAAATTGCAAAAGAGGTAACACTAAGTAATAATGAAGCAGGCGTTGCAAAAGCAATTAAAAAACATATTTTAACTGAATAAAAAATTTAAAAATACACAAAACTAAATTTAGAATAGTTATGTGTATTTTATTTTTTGGAGGTGCAGTTTTATGAATAAAAATGATAAAGCAGGAACTGAAAATATGAAATTAAGCAAAAAAATAGAAATGGAAAATAATCATAAATCTCAAACAGAAGAATTAAAAGAAGAAATAAATAACATGGAAAGTGAAGAAGATGTTACTAGATATGGGGAGTTTGTTTCTTCGTATTTTGCTTGGCTTACGCTTGATAAGCAGAAAAGTAAGGCTAAAAAATTTGAAAAAATGACTTAATTATAAATAGTTTAATCTCCACAATTATATTATAACGCTTGTCCTTGCTGTCGCCTTCCGTCCGCATGTCAAAAATAAATTTTTGACATGGGTAAAGTGGTTGGAAGGCTCTAGAACTACGCTAACGCTCCGCCTGCGCGGACTGCACTTTTATAATATAATTGTGGATATTAGAAATTTAGTTAATCTAAAAAAATGGTAAAAGTTTTGACTTTTACCATTTTTTGTAGTATAATAGTATTGTGGTTTAAGAATAGACTTTGCCTTTCTTAACTAACTAATATTTATAATTTTGCAAATAGAAAGGAGGAACTTACATGTTTAATGTAGGTGATAAAATAGTATATCCAATGCACGGAGCAGGAACAATAGATGCCATAGAAGAAAAAAATATTCTAGGTGAAAATCAAGCTTATTATGTAATTAAAATGCCTGGAGAAGTTAAAGTAATGGTTCCAACAGCAAAAGCAGAAGAAATCGGGGTAAGAAGTGTAATAAACAAAGATGAGGCTGAAAAGGTTATTTCTGTTTTAGGAGAAGATGAAACAGAAATGTCTCAAAACTGGAACAAAAGATATAGAGATAATATGGAAAAAATGAAAAGTGGAAGTGCATATGAAATTGCAGATGTAGTTAGAAATTTAGCATTTAAGCAAAAAGAAAAGGTCTATCCACAGGTGAGAAAAAAATGCTTTCTAATGCAAAACAAATTTTAGTTAGTGAACTTGTTTTGGCAGAACATGCATCACAAGAAGAGGTTGAAGAATTAATAGATAATAAAATAAATTTATCATTTAATGAGTATAGAATGCCACACGAAGAAATTGATTTAAATACAAATGTGGTAAATAAATTTATACCATTTGATGAAACAGAAAGTAATGCAAATTTGTAAATACATAAATAAAACCTAAGAAAAAATGATTGCTATAATAAATAGTAGCAGTCATTTTTTTGCACAGAAAATATTGTCAAATTATGTAAAGGATTTATTGGTTTTATGTCGAATTATATATAAGAAGGTAGTTAAAAGTGGTAAGATATAGTGATGAATTAATAGATGAAATAAGAAATAGTAATGACATAGTAGATGTAATATCAAAATATATTACATTAAAAAGAAGTGGGAGAAATTTTTTCGGGTTATGTCCTTTCCATAAAGAAAAATCCCCTTCTTTTGCTGTTTCACCAGATAAGCAAATATTTCATTGCTTTGGATGTGGAGCAGGTGGAAATGTTATTCACTTTATTAGCAAAATTGAAAATTTGTCATTTAGGGAAAGCTTAGAAGTATTAGCAAATAGGGTAAATATTGAACTTCCAACATTACAAAGTAATGAAGATGATAAAACACTTAAACTAAAATCAAAAGTATATGAAATAAACCAAATTGCAGCACAATTCTATCACGAAAATTTATATAAACCAACTTCCAAAATTGCACAAGAATATATTAAAAAAAGAAAACTTGATAATCGTACATTAAAAGCATTTTTAATTGGTTATGCAGGAAATTTTGATGAATTATATAGATTGTTAAAAGCAAAAGGCTATACTGAAGAAGAGATATTAGCCTCTAGTTTAGTAAAGAAAACAACTGAAGGAAGATTTGTGGATAGTTTTAGAAAAAGGCTTATGTTTCCAATTCAAGATATAAGAGATAGAGTAATAGCATTTGGCGGCAGAGTGCTTGATGACAGCAAGCCCAAATATATAAACTCACCAGAGAATATTGTATATAGCAAGGGAAGAAACCTATTTGGTCTAAATGTAGCAAGAAAACATGAGACCAAAGAAATTATTATTGTAGAAGGATATATGGATGCAATTTCTCTTTATCAAAGAGGCATTACAAATGTTGTGGCATCACTGGGTACAGCGCTTACAGAAGCTCAAGGAAGACTACTAAGAAGGCACAGCGAAAAAATAATTCTGGGATATGATGCAGATGGTGCAGGACAAGCTGCCATATTAAGAGGGATGGAAATTTTGCAGAATATGGGCTGTGATATAAGGGTATTGCAGATAGAAGGTGCAAAAGATCCTGATGAATATGTTACTAAATATGGACCAGAGAGATTTCAAAAATGTGTAGAAAATGCAATTTCTTTAGTAGAGTTCAAAGTAAAAATGCTAAAAAAAGACTTGAATTTGGAAGTGACAAATGACAAAATTAAATTTTTAAATGAAATTGCAAAAATTTTAGCAAAAGTAACAAACCAAATGGAAAGAGAAATTTATATAGAAAAATTATCAAGGGATTACCAAATTTCAAAAGAGGCAATACAAGCAGAAGTGAACAAAATTATGTATGCAAATAGTTCTGGTGGAAAAAAACTAGAAAAGCCAGTACGTACATATAAAGCAAATAATTTGCAAGAAAGCACGCAAGTTTCAAAAGATATTTTAAAAAGAGAAAATATGGTAATTTATTTATTAATGAATTCACCTGAAAAGACGTATGAAAAATTAAAAAATGTGGTAAATAGCCAAAATTTTCAAGATAAAATAAACGCACAAATTTTAGGAAAATTGTATGAAGAATTAGAAAAAGGAAATAGTAATATTAGTCAAATATTAAATCAGGAACAAGACGAAAATTTAGTAAACCGTTTAACAGAGATTATGGCATATGATTTTGAAATTACGGACATGGATAAAGCTGTGGAAGATTTAGTTGTAATATATGAAAAAGAAAAACTAATGCAAAGAAGAAATGAAATCTTAAAAAGCTTAGAAAATGCAACTAATGAAAATGCGAGAGATCTAGAAAATGAATTAAATGAGGTAATTTTAAAATTAGCCAAAATAAAATAAGTTTAAAATCTGGGAAAGGAATGAAACTAAAATGAAAAAAAATGAAAAAGATGAACAAATAATAGATGAAAAGAAAAAAACAAAAAAGAAATCTGAAAACAAAAAAGAAATAAAAGTAGAAGAGAAAAAAGAAAAGAAAGTGGCTAAAACAGAGAGTAAAACTGAAAAGGAAGAACCAAAAAAGAAAGAGGCTAAGCAACCAGAAGAAAAATTACAAGATGTTAGCAAAGAAAAAGTAGAAAACATTTTAAAAAAGGCAAAAGAAAAAGGAAAAATGACATATGGAGAGCTTGCACAAGAACTAGAAAATACAAATCCGGACCAAATAGATAAGGTTTTTGATGCTTTTGAAGATTTAGGAGTTGACGTACTAAAAAATGATGACCTAGATGCTGAGCCAGATTTGGAAGATTTACAAGATGTAGAAGATATTAAATTAGATGAAATAGATTTAAGCAATATAGAAGGCGTAAGTGTTGATGACCCTGTAAGGATGTATTTAAGGGAGATAGGCAAAATACCACTTTTAACATATGACCAAGAGTTAGATTTAGCAAAGAAAATCTTAAAAGGTGATGAAGAAGCAAAACAAAGATTAACAGAATCAAACTTAAGGTTAGTAGTAAGTATAGCTAAAAAATATGTAGGTAGAGGAATGTTGTTTTTAGACCTTATTCAAGAAGGTAACATGGGGCTTATTAAGGCTGTAGAAAAATTTGATTATACAAAAGGTTATAAATTTAGTACCTATGCAACATGGTGGATTAGACAAGCTATAACAAGAGCAATTGCAGACCAAGCAAGAACTATACGTATACCAGTTCATATGGTTGAGACTATTAATAAATTAATTAGAACTTCAAGGCATTTATTACAAAAAAATGGTCGTGAACCAACACCGGAAGAAATTGCAAAAGAAATGGAAATATCAGTTGAAAAAGTAATGGAAATTCAAAAAATAGCACAAGACCCAGTATCTTTGGAGACTCCAATAGGAGAAGAAGATGATAGTCACCTAGGGGACTTTATTCAAGATGAAGATAGCCCTGCACCACAGGATTCTGCAGCATATACATTACTTCGTGAGCAATTAGATGAGGTAATGGATACTTTAACACCAAGGGAAGCAAAAGTATTAAAGCTAAGGTTTGGTTTAGAAGATGGAAAGGCAAGAACTTTAGAAGAAGTGGGCAGAGAATTTATGGTAACTCGTGAGAGAATTAGGCAAATTGAGGCAAAGGCTTTAAGAAAATTAAGGCACCCAAGCAGAAGTAAAAAATTAAGAGATTACATGAACTAATTTTGTCACTGCGGGCGAAGATTTTTGGGCAACTTTCTCTGTAATTATATATCCTCACAATTGTATTATAACGTTTGTCCTTGCTGTCGCCTTCCGTCCGCATGTCAAAAATAAATTTTTGACATGGGTAAAGTGGTTGGAAGGCTCTAGAACTACGCTAACGCTCCGCCTGCGCGGACTGCACTTATATAATACAATTGTGAGGATTTAGTAATTTTACTATTTTTTGATTGCCCCAAAATCTCCGTCGCAGTGACGATTATTGAGAACTAAAACTTGATTTTCGGAAGGAAATATGCTATAATGTACATGTATTGGAAAAAATAACCTATATGGAGGTGAAAATTCTTAAAAGAAATTTTAAGAAGAAAATATGAAATTAAAAGAAAGATTAAGTCATTTTTGGAACGACACATTGGGTGTTGATTACGAAGAAGAAATAGATATTGAAAACAGCCAAAGACCAGAAGACAAAGAATTAAAACAAGCTTTAGAAAGAGTATCAGAATTAGAGAAAAAATATAGAATTTCTAATTCTTCTAATGGCGGAAAAAATGCTGGTAAAAAGATAGTAGAAAAAGTAGAGGTTGATAATGCAAAAGCTACCGAAGAAGCAGAAAAGAAGGCTGAACAACAAAAAACGGTAGATGAGAGAGAAGAAAGATAAAAATATAATAAAAGAAAAAAGTTCGCAAAATGGCTTTTTTCTTTTATTTCTATTGACAAATTGCTTTATACGTTTTATAATAATAAACGTACTTTGCAAAACATACAAAAATAAATGGCGAGATAGCTCAGCTGGCTAGAGCAACCGGTTCATACCCGGTAGGTCGTGAGTTCGAGTCTCACCCTCGCTACCAAGTCACAGCTAGCTTATTAAGGCTAGTTTTTTTTAAAGACAGGGAGGGCATTTATGCTAAAATTAAAGAATATAACCAAAACATATATAACTGGAAACGAGAAGATAGAAGCACTAAAAGGAATTAATATAGAATTTAGAAAATCTGAATTTGTTTCAATTTTAGGGCAAAGTGGTTGTGGAAAAACCACTTTATTAAATATTATAGGGGGATTAGATAGATATACAAGTGGCGACTTAATAATAAACGGAAAATCAACAAAAGAATTTAAAGACAGAGACTGGGATAGTTATAGAAACCACAGTATAGGATTTGTATTCCAAAGTTATAACCTAATTACTCACCAAACTGTACTTTCAAATGTAGAACTTGCATTAACAATATCAGGTGTATCTAAAAAAGAAAGAAGAGAAAGAGCAATAAAAGCATTAGAAGAAGTTGGGCTAAAAGACCAAATACATAAAAAGCCAAACCAACTATCTGGTGGGCAAATGCAAAGGGTTGCAATAGCAAGGGCATTGGTAAATAACCCAGAAATAATACTAGCAGATGAGCCAACAGGCGCACTTGATACCAAAACTAATGTGCAAGTTATGGATATTTTAAAAAGAATTTCAAAAGATAAATTAATTATAATGGTTACACATAATGCAGAACTAGCAGAAAAATATTCTAGCAGAATTATAAAAATCTTAGATGGGAAAATTACTGATGATTCAAACCCAATAAAAGAAGAAAAAGAGGAAGAAAAACCTGAAAATAAAAATCTTAAAAAAACTTCAATGAAATTCTTTACAGCAATTAGGCTAAGCCTTAACAATTTAATGACTAAAAAGGGAAGAACAATTTTAACAGCATTTGCAGGCTCAATTGGTATAATTGGAATTGCACTAATACTATCTTTGTCAAGTGGAGTGCAAAACTATATAAATAGAGTACAAGAAGAAGCATTAACATCATACCCATTAACAATAGAAGAAACTGCAATAGATATTAGCTCATTTATAACAGAAGAATCAACCCAAATGATACAAAGTAGCACAAGTGATTATTCAGATACTAATAAAATATATTCTAATAATACAATGACAAATACATTATCGCTTTTAGGTACAAAGGCACAAACAAATAACTTGGAGAAATTTAAAGAATATATAGAAGAAGGAAATAGTAATATAAAAGATTACACAACAGCAATAAACTATGAATATAACTTAAATTTACAACTATATAAAGCAGACACAAAAGATGGAGTAGTTAGGGTTAACCCAAATACTGTATTAGAAAAAATAGGCTTAGAATCAGGTGGCATGCAAGCAACTATTTCTTTTAATGATGTTTGGAGTGAATTGTTTGAAAATGATGAAATAAATAGCAAAATGTATGAAGTTGTTAGTGGCAAAATGCCTGAAAAATATAACGAAGTTGTGCTATTAGTAGACGAAAATAATAAAATAAGTGACTATGTTCTATATGCTTTAGGAATAAAGGACCAAGACGAACTAGAAGAAATGTACGAAAAAATACAAGATGGAGAAGAAATAGAAACAGAAGTTACAAGTTATGATTATGATGAATTAATAGGGCTAAAATATAAGCTATTATTAAACACAGATTACTACGACAAAGTAGATGAAATTTGGGTGGATAAATCTGAGGACGAAAAATACCTAAAAGAAAAATTAGAAGATGCAGAAGAAATAGAAATTGTTGGAATAGTAAAAGTAAGTGAGAGTTGGAATGGAAGCACCAGTTTGACAGGTGGTGTGCTATACACAGATGACTTAGAAAAACATGTAATTGACAAAATAAATAAAGCAGAAATAGTAAAAGAGCAAAAACAAAATCCAGAAGTAAATGTTATTACAGGTTTAGAATTTTCTGATGAAGAATTTAGTATGGAAAATTTAAGCAATGAGCAAAAAATGTATTTACAATCATTATCACCAGAAGAGCTTGCAGACATAATTTCAAAATATAGGGAACAAGCAGAATCCACATATGAAAGCGTTCTTTCAGAACTAGGTTCAGTGGACTTAGAAAAACCAACAGCAATTAATATATATGCAAAAGATTTTGAAGCAAAAGAACAAATAAAACAAATTATTGAAAATTACAATGAGGAACAAAGAAACAGTGGAAATGAAGCAAATGTAATAACATACACAGACTTAGTAGGCTTGCTTATGAGTTCAATAACACAAATTATAGATATAATAAGCTATGTGCTAATAGCATTTGTATCAATATCATTAGTTGTTTCTAGCATCATGATAGGAATTATAACATATATATCAGTGCTAGAAAGAACAAAAGAAATAGGAATTTTAAGAGCAATTGGTGCTTCTAAGAAAGATATTTCAAGAGTATTTAATGCAGAAACTTTGATAATAGGATTAGTTGCAGGATTACTTGGAATTGGTATAACATTATTATTAAATATACCAATAAACCTTATTATACAAGCAATTGCAGGAGTTAGTGGAATAAGCAGTTTACCTTGGGTTGGTGGAACAATATTAGTAGTAATTAGTGTTGTTTTGACAATGATAGCAGGCTTAATACCAGCAAGTATAGCAAGCAAAAAAGACCCAGTAGAATCACTAAGAGTGGAATAATTTTTATTCCACTCTTCTTTCACTCCTTGAATTTCCACACATTTTTTCATATTCTTTGCATTTTATTTTATATTCTAATTGCTGTGTTAAGTATCTGTAGTACATATATGCTTGTTCATATTGTGCAATAGGGTTAAACATATTTGGGTCGCCCATAATTGGGTCATAGCCCATATCATAATTCATATATGGTGGAAAATTGTAGTTTTGTTCGTTTTTATCCATAATATCAATCCCTTCAATTATATCATTACATTTTATTCAAAAAAAATTCAACTATGTCACTAAGGACGGAGATTTTTGAGAATGTTTTACAGTAATATAATGACCTACAAATGTATTATGAAAGTGCAGTCCGCGCAGGCGGAGCGTTAGCGTAGTTCTAGAGCCTTCCAACTACTTAACCCATGTCAAAAATTTATTTTTGACATGTGGACGGAAGGCGACAGCAAGGACAAACGTCATAATACATTTGTAAGTCATGCAATTTATATGTGAATTCTCAAAAATCCGTTTTTAGTGACATAGTTGAATAAAATTAAATAAATTTGCAAAAATAATGTAATAATATTGACATTTTGTATTACAATGTAGTACAATATAAAAGAAGGAGTTGATAAAAATGACTATTTCAGTTAGATTAAGTGATAAAGATACAGAATTAATAAAAACTTATGCAGAGATTAACAATATTTCTTTGTCAGATTTAATAAGAAATGCAGTATTAGAAAAAATAGAAGATGAATATGACCTAGAGTGCTATAAAAAAGCAGTAGAAGAATATAGGAAAAACCCAAAAACCTATACTATGGAAGAAGTTAAAGAGGAGTTGGGCTTAAAATGAAATATAAAGTTGTATTCTCAGAAAAATCAAAAAAACAATTAAAGAAATTAGACAGGCATACTGCAGCATTAATAATTGGATGGCTAGAAAAAAATATTGAAAATTGTGAAAACCCAAGAATACATGGAAAAGGTTTAGTGGAGAACAGGTCTGGTCAGTGGCGATATCGTATAGGGGATTATAGGATAATATGTGAAATTAATGATGAAGAAGTTGTAGTTTTAGTGTTAGAAGTTGGTCATAGAAAAGAAGTATATAATAAATAGAAAATAGCATGCCTAAAAATCCCTGTTCGCAATGACACATGTTTTCATAAATTAAATTGTAAAAATGAAATAAATTGTAAAGCAAGAAATGTGTAAAAAGCTGCAAAAGTGCCTTGTAATAATTTACCAAAAGCATATTTTTTTATAGATAATTCATTTTTACTAACAATGCTAAAAACTTGTAGCAATACAGAAAATCCACCAAAGCCTAATAAAAATGCACATAAAATTATATTAATAGAAAGATTTGATACATAAGTGCTTGCAACTAAGCTGACACCATTTGTAAGTTCTACAATGCCAGAAAAAAGAGGCTTTGTTATTTCAATTGGTATGCCAATTATAGAAAAAAATGGTGCTAAAATATTAGATATTCCATCAAATACATGACTTTGGTTTAGCATAGAAATGATAACAGAAAACATAACTACAAATCCACCAATCATTAAAATAGTAGAAGTAGCACTTTTTATACTATTTCCCAAAACTTCACCTAAAGAAGAAAAGGAAAGATTTTGAGATTCATTAATAAAATTCTTAATTTTTGAAATTTTTTTTAATTCATATTTTTTATTATAAGAACAATTTTTTTTTCTTTTTGAAATTAAATTAAGAAAAATACCCACACTAATGCATGCTAAAATATGAGTAACAAATAGTAAAATACCAATTGTACTATTTCCGAATAAAGTAATGCCGACAGTACCAATAATAAATAAAGGACCAGAGTTGTTTGTAAAAGCAAGCATTCTTTCTGCCTCTTCTTTAGTGCAAATTTTTTCTTCCATAAAATTAGAAACAATTTTTGCACCAACAGGATACCCAGAAATTAGCCCCATAATAAAGGCAAAAGCACCTTCACCAGGCACACCAAATAAAGGTCTCATAATTGGTGATAACCATTTACCTAAAAAGGAAACTACATTTGTATAGCTTAGCATTTCTGTTGCTACGAAAAACGGAAACAGAGAAGGAATAACAGCAGTAGCCCATAATATAAGCCCGTTTTTTGCAACAATCAAATTAGTTTGAGAAAATAAAACTAAACAAATGGTAAAAATACAAAACAAAATAGATAATCCATTTCTTTTTAACGAATATACCCATATTTTAACTTTATTTCTTGATTTAAAGCCATTTGAAACGGCGCAAGAATCTCTTAACATACTAGTTCACCTATAAACTATTATATTTTGGCATAATATATATATTCGTAAAATGTTGATTTTTTAAGAACTGGGTTAGAGAAGAAAACAAAAATAATTTTGAATTTGTATAGATTTTTCCTAAAAAATATATTATAATTTTATATAGAGTTAAAGCTTTAGTATAAGTAGAAATCAACAAGGAGAATAATGAATCTTTTAATTGAAGAATTAGAGCAAAACGAAAAATTTAAAGAATTAGCAGAGCAAATTCTAGAAAAAAATAGCCCGATAGCCATATCGGGCTTAGTTGACGTGGAAAAAATTCATACAATAATAGCAATTGCTAAAAAAACAAAAAAACCAATTTGCATAGTGACATATAACGAAATACAAGCTAAAAAACTATGCCAAGATTTACATGGCTTTGGAGAAAAAACAAGATATTTCCCTAAAAGAGAAATTGCAGCATATGATTATGTTGCACAAAGTAAGGATTTACCTTATGAAAGGATATCTGTGCTAAACCAAATGATTTTAGCTAAAAAAGATAAAAAGCCAATTATAATAGTAACTACAATAGAAGCAATAATGCAAAATATGATTTCAAAAGAAGAGTTATACCAAAACATGGTTGACTTTAAAACAGGAAGCACATATTCTCTAGAAAAACTAAAAACTACATTGGTAGAATTAGGTTATGACAGAGTGGATTTAGTAGAAAATAAGGGGCAATTCTGCATACGTGGTGGCATTTTAGATGTTGGGCTTTCTGAAACAATAGGCGTAAGAATTGAGTTTTGGGGAGATGAAGTAGATTCAATTAGGTATTTTAAGCTTTCTTCACAAAGGTCAACAGAGATGCTAAACGAAATTACAATTTTTCCAGCACATGAGCTATTAGTAGCAGATTTAGAAAACTCAATAAAGAAAATTGAAGAAAAATACCCAGAAGAAAAAGAGGACATAGAGCTTATAAAAACTGGTGATTATACAAGTAAAATTGATAAATATTTTAATCAATTTTACGAAAAACAAGCAAACTTTTTAGATTATTTAACAAATGACTATTTACTAATAATAGATGAAAATTCTAAAATAAAACAAAGGCAAGAAAACATTATTTTAGAAAATAATAATTTAATTGACTCATTAATTGAAAAAGAAAGATTTGTTCCAGAAGCAATTCAAAATATGAGCAATTATGAATATAACTTAAAAGAAAAGCAAATACTATACTTGGAACAAAATGATATATTAAAAAATATGACAAAATTCTATTTTTATACTAGAGAAATAAATTTCCATAGTTTAGAATTAGAATTATTAATTTCAGATTTAAAAAATTATCAAAAACAAAAAAAGAAAGTAGTATTGCTTTGTGGTAATGAGATAAATACCAAAAAAGTATGTGAAATACTAAAAGAACACGAAATAAACTATTCATATATACAAGATTTACTTAAAAAAGAAAACATAAAACAAGGAGAAATTTTAGTAACACTTGGTGGATTATCAACTGGGTTTGAAAATACAGATTTAAACTTAGTTGTAATCAGCATGGAAGCAAGTTTTGAGGCACAACCAAAAAGAAAAAAACTAAGTAACACATTTAAGCAGGCAGAAAAAATTGTATTTGCAGATTTAAAACCTGGAGACTATGTAGTTCACCAAACACATGGTATAGGGCAGTTTGTAGGAGTAAATACCATTACAGCGGATGGAGTTACAAAAGACTATATAAAAATTCAATATAGAAATGATGACATGCTCTATGTTCCAACAAGTAGCTTAGATACTGTTAGGAAATATATTGGCGGTGGAGAAGCGGCACCAAGGCTTAACAAGCTTGGTGGAAAAGAGTGGAGTGCTACAACTAGTAAGGTAAAAAAACACTTAGAAGAAATTGCAAAAGATTTGGTAGAGCTATATGCTAAGCGTCAAAAGGTAAAAGGATATGCTTTTTCAAAAGATACTCCTTGGCAAAAACAATTTGAAGATAGTTTTCCATATACAGAAACTGAAGACCAATTAAGGTGCATAGAAGAGGTAAAAAAAGATATGGAAAGACCTGTGCCTATGGATAGACTACTTTGTGGAGATGTTGGCTACGGAAAAACAGAAGTGGCAATAAGGGCCGCTTTTAAAGCAGTAATGGACCAAAAGCAAGTGGCATATTTAGTACCAACCACAATTTTGGCAAACCAGCAATATGAGGAATTTAAAACTAGGATGGGCGAATTTGCCATGAAAGTGGAACTGCTAAATAGATTTAGGACTAAAAAAGAGCAAAACGAAATTGTAAAAAAATTAAAATTAGGTGAAGTAGATGTTGTTATTGGTACACATAGGCTACTTAGCCAAGATGTAAGTTTTAAGGATTTGGGCCTTTTAATAATTGATGAGGAGCATAGATTTGGAGTAAAAGATAAAGAAAAAATAAAACAATTAAAAACAAATGTTGATGTACTCACAATGACAGCAACTCCAATTCCAAGAACTTTGCATATGTCAATTGTGGGTGTGCGTGACATGTCAGTTATTTATGAGCCACCACATAATAGAAAACCAGTACAGACATATGTATTAGAATATGACAAAGAAGTTGTGCAAGAAGCTATAACAAAGGAACTAGAAAGAGATGGGCAGGTATTTTACTTATTTAACCAAGTTGAAAACATTGCAAAAAAAGCACAAGAAATTTCTAATTTAGTGCCAGAGGCAAAAGTTGCTTTTGCACATGGAAAAATGACTGGTAAAGAACTAGAAGAAATAATGGAAAGCTTTATAAAAAAAGAAATAAATGTACTTGTGTGCACAACAATTCTAGAATCTGGAATAGATATTCCAAATGCAAATACTATAATTGTAGAAAATGCAGATAGACTAGGCTTAGCGCAGTTATATCAAATTCGTGGAAGGGTAGGCAGAAGCGATAGGCAAGCATATTCATATATAATGTATAGAAGAGATAAGCTATTATCAGAAGTAGCAGATAAGAGACTAAAAGCAATAAAAGAATTTACAGAATTCGGCTCCGGATTTAAAATTGCCATGAGGGATTTAGAAATCCGTGGAGCAGGAAGCATGCTTGGAGAGATGCAACATGGGCATATGGAGCAAGTTGGATATGATACATATTGCAAATTATTAGATGAAGTAATTAAAAATATGCAAGGAATTGAAGTACGAGAGGAAGAAGATGTTCAAATTGATTTATCAATTTCAAGTTATATTCCAGATAGCTTTATAGAAAATAGTAGTCAAAAAATTGAAATTTACCAAAATATTGCATTATGTAGAACAGAAGAAGACATACAAAATGTTATAGATGAAGTGATTGATAGATATGGTAAATTACCAGAAGAACTAGAAAACCTAATCGAAATAGCAAGAATTAAGAATTTGGCACGAAAAGCAGGAGTTACAAAAATAGCACAAAGACCAGAAACAATAGTATTTTACTTTACAAGGGAATCAATGCCAGTAGATAAAGTAGATAAATTACTAAAACAATATGGAATTGCTATTCGTTTTTCTAGTGGAATTGAGCCATATGTTACTTTTAAAATTGGAAAGAAAAGCGATAAGGAAGTAATTAGCAAGGTTAAAGAATTTTTAATGTTAGTACAAAAAGAGTAAATGTCGAAATTTGTCGAAAGAAAAATGTTGACTAATTTAAAAAGTTCACCTATACTAATAAGTATAGATGAGATAGTATAGAGGAATCGTGGTATCTCATCTTTATATATTTATTATAACATAATTTAATAAAATGTAAATAGATAATAAAAAAATAGAAAGGAAAATAGGTAATGCAAATAATTTCTAGTAAGGATAATGAGCAAATTAAATATATACGAAAACTAAAAGACAAAAAATTCCGTGATGAAACCAACGAATATTTGGTGGAAGGGATTAAACTAGTAAAAGAAGCAATCGAAGAAAATGTAATAATTAAAATGATTGTAATTTGTGAAGATTGCGATAATGATGGAACATTAGAACAAAGTTTGCTTTATGAAATTGCAAAATATAATTGTATTTATGTTACAAAAAAACTTTTTAATACCATTACAGACGTAGTAAACCCTCAAGGAATTTTAGCGGTTGTAGAAAAGGGCGATAATATAGAAAAAATAGATTACTCAGAAGAAATTATTTTAGCATTGGATGGAATTCAAGACCCAGGAAACTTAGGAACAATACTAAGAACAGCAGATAGTGCTAATTTAAAGCAAATTATACTGTCATCAGATTGCGCAGACCCATATAACCCAAAAGTAGTACGTTCTACAATGGGGGCAATTTTCCGTATGAATATTATTGTTACAAGCAATTTAGAAAAAACGTTACAAATGATTAAAAAGCATAAATTTGAAGTTTTAGCAACTTCACTTGAAGCAAAAGAAAGCGTATATGATGTAAAATATAATAAAAAAGTAATTATTATAGGAAATGAAGCAAAAGGAGTTTCAAGAGAAATTCAAGATTTAGCAGATTTAAAAGTAAAAATTCCAATGCTTGGAAAAACAGAAAGCCTAAATGCCTCGGTAGCTGCAGGAATTATAATTTATGAGTATGTAAGAAAAAAAGTAAAAAGTGATTGACTCATATGCACCTCAATACAAACAAACATTCAACAAAAACTTGTCGACAAAAATCGACAAGTTTTGCTATTTTAATTTTAATTAGAATTCGCAATTTTTTGGTGTTCTTGGGAAAGGAAGCACATCACGAATATTTTGCATGCCAGTTAGATACATCATCATCCTTTCAAAACCAAGTCCAAAACCACTATGCACACAGCTTCCGTATCTTCTTAAATCCATGTACCACCAGTAATCTTCCTTATTTAATCCAAGTTCTTCCAAACGCTTATCCAATTTTTCAAAATCATCTTCTCTTTGGCTACCGCCAATAATCTCACCAATTCCAGGAACCAACAAATCGGTAGCAGCAACAGTTTTGCCATCTGGATTTTGCTTCATGTAAAAAGCTTTAATTTCCTTAGGATAATCTGTTACAAAAACAGGCTTGCCAAATATTTTTTCACTTAAATATCTTTCATGCTCTGTTTGAATATCAGTTCCCCAATGCACAGGATATTCAAAATTATCATTGTTTTTCTCAAGTTCCTTAATTGCATCTGTATAAGTAATTCTTCCAAAGTCAGAATTTAGAACATTGTGTAATCTATCAAATAATCCAGTATCAATAAACTTATTAAAAAATTCCATTTCTTCTGGCGCATTTTCCAAAACATATGAAATAATATATTTAATCATATCTTCAGCCAAATCCATATCATCTTGTAAATCTGCAAAACAAATCTCAGGTTCAATCATCCAAAATTCAGCAGCATGTTTTACAGTGTTAGAGTTTTCAGCCCTAAAAGTTGGACCAAATGTATATACATTGCGAAAAGCATGTGCAAAAGTTTCAACATCTAATTGTCCACTTACAGTTAAGTGAGATTCTTTACCGAAAAAATCCTGTGTATAATCAACTTTTCCATTTTCAGCTTTAGGTAAATTTTGCATGTCCATAGTAGTTACTCTAAACATTTCACCTGCACCTTCACAATCACTTCCGGTAATAATAGGTGTGTGAACATACACAAAACCTCTTTCTTGAAAGAACTTATGAATAGCAAAAGAAAGCACACTGCGAACCCTAAAAACTGCATTAAAAGTATTAGTTCTTGGGCGTAAATGTGAAATTGTTCTTAAATATTCAAAAGAGTGCCTTTTCTTTTGAAGCGGATAATCTAAATCTGCTTGATTAAAAATTTCTATTTCTCCTGCGTGAATTTCAAAAGGTTGTTTAGTATTTTCAGTTTTTACAACTTTTCCAATTACAATAATTGATGAACTTATAGATAATTTACGAACTTCTTCAAAATTAGATAAGTTATTATCAAAAACAATTTGAACATTATTAAAAAAGCTACCATCATTTAATTCAATAAAACCAAAATTTTTAGAATCACGTAAGGTTTTAACCCAACCAGAAACCTGAACTGCCTTATTTTCATACTTATCAGTGTTTCTATATAAATCTTTAATTAAAACATTTTCCATTTGTAAGCCTCCTAAATCAATTATGGACTAATTATACAAAATAATACAACAAAATGCAAGTGTCTCATTTGGGACAGTCCATAATAAAAATATATAGAAATCCTATTGTTTATTGTAAAATAATATGGTAAAATCTTTATGTAATTGGAGGTACATATGAATAGAAATAATTTAGAATTATTAGACTATGCAATTTATTTTGCAACAAAAGCACATACCGGACAAAAAAGAAAAACTGATAATAATGTGGATATGATTTTTCATCCATTTACTGTTGGAATGATATTACAAAGGGCAAATGCAAATACTAATTGTGTTATAGCAGGAATATTGCATGACGTTGTAGAAGATACCAAATATACAATTGAAGATATAAAAAAAGAGTTTGGCACAGAAATTTCGCAAATTGTAGAAGGTGTAACCGAAGATAAAAGCCTTCCATGGAAACAAAGGAAAATTGAGGCTATTGAAAAAGTAAAAAATGCTAATTTTGATGTAAAATTGGTAGAGAGTGCAGACAAAATTAGTAATTTAGAAACTATGTATTCATTGTATCAAGATCTTGGAGAAAAAATATGGGAAAGTTTTAAAAAACCAAAAGAAGAACAAAAATGGTACTATACTCAAATGTATAATGCTGTGATATATAATGCAAAAGAGAACGAATTATTTAGAAGATATAGAAATATATTAATGCAAATGTTTGAGGAGTAAGACATGAATGGAGAAAAAATTAATAGTATTCAAAATGCAGTATCATATTTAAAATCAAATTTAAGTAAAACAGATTGTACAATATTTATAGAATTGATTGGAACCCCAAAAAGTGGTAAAACTACTTTAGTAAATGCAATGAGAAATTTACTTGAAAAGAGTGGAATTCCCGTAACAGTAAGAAGGGAAACAGCAGAGTATAACCCAATACAAAATAAAAATTCAGAAGAATATAATGTTTGGATGATTATGGAACTTATAAAAAACTTTAGCGAGGATTTAATTAATAATCATGGAAAGATTGTCATATACGATAGGGGGCTTTTAGATAGAATACCATGGATAGATTATAGTGTACAAACTGGAAGCATTTCCCAAGAAGATAGTGAGATAATTAAAAAATTATATGAAACAGATTTATTTAAAAAATATAATCCATTAGCATATGGTTTTATTACTTCACCAGAAATTAGTATAAAAAGAAAAGGTGGAGAAGGTAGATTAGTAAATAAAAATAGTTTAAAAATGTTTAATGAACATTTTGCTAATCAGCAAGATTTTATAAAGGCGCATGCTTTAGAGTATCATACATATCAAACTGATTCGTATCAAGGTAAATTGCCAGACTTTATAACTGATGTTACATCAAATATGTTGCAAGATAGTTGCAGATTAATAAATGAAAAAATAAAAGATGAAAATTATAGATAGAGGGATATAAAATGTATAGAAATCATAATTGTGGAGAATTAACAATAAAAAATGTAGGAGAAGAAGTAATTTTAGCAGGTTGGGTGCAAAAAATTAGGAATTTAGGCTCAATGGTATTTATAGATTTGCGTGATCAATTTGGAATTACGCAAATAGTTATTTCAGCAGATAATGGAGCAATTGACAAAACAATACTTGATAGTATTGTTACAGAGTGTGTTATACAAGTGGAAGGTAAAGTTTTAGAAAGGTCAAATAAAAACACAAAAATTCCTACAGGAGAAATAGAAATTGAAGCAAATAAAATCAAAATTTTAGGTAAATGCAAAAATGTATTGCCTTTTGAAGTAAACTCTGAAAAAACAGGAGAAGTAAAAGAAGACTTGAGGCTAGAATATAGGTTTTTGGATTTAAGAAATGATAAATTACATAAAACAATTTTACTTCGTAGTGAAATAATGAAAACACTTCGTAAAAAAATGGATGAAATGGGTTTTACAGAAATTCAAACACCAATACTCGCAAACTCATCACCAGAAGGTGCAAGGGATTACTTAGTGCCAAGTAGGTTACACCCAGGCGAATTTTATGCTTTGCCACAGGCACCACAGCAATTTAAGCAACTATTAATGGTATCTGGATTTGATAAATATTATCAAATAGCCCCATGTTTTAGAGATGAAGACCCAAGGGCAGATAGAGCACCAGGGGAATTCTATCAATTAGACTTTGAAATAAGCTTTGCAGAGCAAGAAGATGTATTAAAAGTACTAGGAGAGATATTTACAACAGTTTTCAAAACACATACAAATTGGAAAGTAGATGAAGCACCATTTATAAAAATACCATATTTAGAAGCAATGGAGAAATATGGAGTAGATAAACCAGATTTAAGAAATCCACTTATTATACAAGATGTTACTTCAATTTTTGAACATGTAGATTTCAATAATTTCAAAGACAAAACTGTAAAAGCAATAGTTGTGCCAAATGGAAATGAACAAGGAAGAAAATTTTTTGATGCTATGACAGATTTTGCAGTTCGAGAAGCGGGAGCAAAAGGTTTAGCTTGGGTAAAAGTTGATAATGAAAATGCAGTTTCAGGCGGAATTGCAAAATTTATAACACCGGAAATTCAAAAAGAATTAGAAGAAAAAATTGGCATGAAGCCAGGCTGTAGCGTATTTTTTATGGCAGATGAGCTTAAAACTGTTCAGAAAATTGCAGGACAAGTACGTATTGAACTAGGAAACAGGCTTGATTTACTAGAAAAAAATGTATACCGTTTATGCTATATTGTGGATTTTCCAATGTATGAATTATCAGACGAAGGAACAATAGACTTTAACCATAACCCATTTTCAATGCCACAAGGTGGGCTAGAAGCATTAGAAACCAAAGACCCACTAGAAATTTTGGCATATCAATATGATGTGGTTTGCAATGGGTATGAAGTTGCATCAGGAGCAGTAAGAAACCATGACCCAGAGTTAATGGTAAAAGCATTTGAAATTGCAGGATATAGCGAAGAAGAAGTAGAAACAAGATTTGGTGCGCTATATAATGCGTTCCAATACGGCACACCACCACATGCTGGTGCAGCACCTGGATTAGATAGGATGGTAATGCTAGTAGCAGATAGCAAAAATATTCGTGAAGTTATTGCATTTCCAAAGAACAAAAAAGCAAGAGATTTGCTTATGAGAGCACCAAGTAAAGTACATCAAAAACAACTAGATGATGTACATATTAAAATAATAGAAGAAGATTAATAAAACAAATTTTCGTAAAAACTATTGACATACATTAACTACAATGTTACAATAAAAGAGTAAAGTAAATATTATTTTAGCGAAAGAGGTGGTTATATGTATAAAGTACCAGAAAAAAATGAAAATTTGGAATCACTAATCGCAGAAATACAAGCACTTTTAAATGAAATAAAAAATGAACAAACAAAGATGACAAAGGAAATGGAAAGGCATCATAAGGTGACAATGCGAAAACTAGAAAAATTAAGGGAGTTTGACGAAATTGCAGACATGACAAATACTGTATTTGAAAGAAGAATTTCGAATATAGAGCAAATGCTAAGCAAAGTATATAAATAAAAACTGGGCGATTTTTTAATCGCCCAGTTTTCATTAAAATACTCTTGCTAAAAATTTCAACTTATGGTATAAATAAAAAGTAGAAAAAGGAGAAAATTAGAAATTAATGAAAAATATAAAAAACTACAACTTAGATGAACTAAAACAAGAACTAATTTCCTTAGGTGAAAAACCATATCGTGCAGAGCAAATTTTTAAGTGGCTTTATATAGATAAAGTAATAGAATTTGATGAGATGACAAATCTTTCACTAGAACTAAGAGAAAAGCTAAAACAAAATTATGCAATGTGCAATTTTAAAATATTAAAAAAGCAAGAAGCACAGGATGGAACAAAAAAATATTTATTTGATGTA
>CALXVE010000014.1 GCA_944391885.1 uncultured Clostridia bacterium
GATGCTTCAGAAGATGAACTTGTAAAAGAAGTATTTACAAAAATAAAAGAAGAAAATGGCAAAATAGATGGAATAGTACATGCAATTGCACATGCAAATACAGAAGACTTGCATAATGACTTTATATACACAAGTAAACAGGGCTATTCACATGCAGTTGATGTAAGCGCATATTCATTTGTACTTGTAGCAAGAATTGCAAAAGAAATAGACATGTTAAACGAAAACGCAGCACTAGTTACATTAACATACCATGGATCAACAAAAGTTTTACAAGGATATAATGTAATGGGAGTTGCAAAAGCAGCATTAGAGGCAAGTGTCAGGTATCTAGCAGAAAATTTAGGAAAAGAAGGCATAAGAGTAAATGCAGTTTCTGCAGGACCTATAAAAACATTATCTGCAAAAGGAATTCAAAACTTTTCGTCAATACTAACAGTTGTAGAAGAAAAAGCGCCATTACATAGAAATGTAAGCACAGCACAAGTTGGAAATGTTGCAACATTTTTATTAAGTAATATGTCAGAAGCAATTACAGGTCAAGTAATATATGCAGATAGTGGATATAACATAATGGGAATTTAAAATAAAAGTTAATTCTTTCCAAATTGGAAAGTATATATAAATATAGAAAGGAAATGATTTAAAATGAGTAATGAAGAAATTTTTAACAAATTAAAAGGAATTATAGTTGAACAACTAGGAGTTAGTGAAGAAAATGTAAAAGAGGACGCAACATTTGTTGATGACTTAGAAGCAGATTCTCTAGATATAGTTGAATTAATAATGAACATTGAGGAACAATTTAATATGGAAATACCAGATGAGGAAGCTGAAAAAATTGTTACAGTAGGCGACGTAGTAAAATATATAGCTGGGAACATGTCTTAACTAGGGACAGTCCCCAATCTACCACTTTTGTCCTACTTAGGACAGGTGATTTCATTTAAGCCGGAGCTCTTTGAACAATAATAGTAAAACTACAAAATCCTCACAATTGTATTATAAAAGTGCAGTCCGCGCAGGCGGAGCGTTAGCGTAGTTCTAGAGCCTTTTTGGCTACTTAACCCAAGTCAAAAATATTTTACATATTTTTGACATGCGGACGGAAGGCGACAGCAAGGACAAACGTTATAATACAATTGTGAGGATATTATAGTTACAGAAAAACTTACACAAAGATTTCCGTTTCTATTAACATTAAAATGTCGAAAAATGTAAAAATTTGACGAACGATTTTTGTTGCAAAATGTAGAAATGGAAGATATAATAAGGGCATGTATAATTTAATTGTCTGTCAAATATTTTTTATTCAAGAACTATTGTAATTTTGAATAAATTTCACCCCAAATTTTAAAAATTTTAAAAGTTAAAATATTTATCTAAAGCATTTATTCAAAATAAAATTTAAATCAAACAGCTTAAGTAATAACAAAATAAAATCTTAGTATTCTTAAAAAAATCCAAGATAGAACAAATTAAATAATATAAATTTAATAAATTTTTACCAAATAATTGAAAGAAGGAAAAATATTTGGTAGAATAGAAATGGAGAAAGTATGCAGGAACAAAATGCAAAAAATGTAAACGTACAAAAGAAAGAAAATTTAAGTTTAACAAATGATTACTTTTTTAAAAGGGTATTTTCAAAAGAAGGAAATGAAAGTATACTAAGAGATTTCTTAGAAGCAATACTACAAATATCAATAGAAAAAGTAGAAGTAAAAAATCCAGAAATACCAAAAGATATGTTGGATTCAAAAATAGGGGTACTGGATTTAAAAGTAAAAATAAACAATGGCCCAATAGTAGATGTAGAAATGCAAATGGTAGACCAAAAAAATATTGACAAAAGAACAGCAACATATTTAGCAAAACTATATAGTATGCAGTTAAAATCAGGAGAAGAATATAAAAAGACATCAAAAGTAATAACAGTAAATATATTAAATTTTGAATTTTATAATAGGAATTCTTACCACTGTGTAGCACATATGAAATTTGAACCAACACAGAAAGATGACTATGTAGATATGGGATATAGCCCAGAAGATGAAATTGCAATAGAAGATTTTGAAGTACATTTTATAGAATTACCAAAGTTTATAAGAAAAAATCCAAGTGTAAAAAGGAAACTAGACCAATGGTTATGGTTATTAATAGGAAAGGGGGAAAAGATAGAAATGGCAGAAAAAGAAAATGAAGAAATAAGGAAAGCACAAGATGAAGTAGAAGAATTAAGCCAAAGTGAACAAGAAAGATACATATATGAACTAAGACAAAAAGCAATAAGAGATGAAAAGAACATACGAGATAGTGGATACGAAGATGGCTTAGAGGCTGGCAGAAAAGAAATGAAGCAAGAAATCGAGAGATTAAAGGAAAAAGCCATAAGAGACGAAAAGAACATACGAGATAGTGGATACGAAGATGGCTTAGAGGCTGGCAGAAAAGAAATGAAGCAAGAAATTGAGAGACTAAAGGAAAAAGCTATAAACGATGAAAGAAAAACAAAATTAGAAACTGCCAAGAAAATGTTAGAAAAGAAAATCTCAATTGAAGCAATTGCTGAAATAACTGGACTTACAGAGGTAGAAATAAAAGATTTAAAAGAGTAAATAGAAGTTACGGTATATATTAAAAAGCGTTTAGAAAAATTATAACAAAAAAAGCAATGGAAGAAGTAAAATAATGTCCATTGCTTTTTAATTTGAAAGTGCACTTTTTAGAAAAGATAAATACTTGATTAAAACTCGAGTAATAATTTATCTTTTGGTTGACATAATTATAACACGATTCAAATGTCGAAACATGCCAAAAATAGTCGAAAAGGTATAAAAAATCAAATATAACGCTAGGAGTAACCTTATTTCAGTATTTTTCTATAAAAATGTATAAAAGATTACAAAAAGTTAAATGAAAGAATAAGGATAAAGCTTTAATAGAAAATAACCGAGTAAAATAAATACAATTTTTAAAAAATTGTAAAAATTTAACAAAACTACTTGAAAAAAATGGAAAAATAGTATATCATTAGAATGTCAAAACAATATTTGTTCAAACAAGTTTATTCAAAAAATTCAAACAAATTTTATCTAAAAATTTTCAAAAAGGAGTTATTTTAAAAATGTTATCAATTGTAAAAAGCATGGCCTTGCACGGATTAGAAGGTTTTTTAATTGATGTGCAGGTTGATATTTCTGCAGGTATGCCATCATGGGATATTGTAGGTCTTCCAGACACAAGTGTTAGAGAATCAAAGGAAAGGGTGCGTACTGCAATAAAAAATTCGGGATATGAACTATTTAGCAGAAAAATAGTTGTAAATTTGGCACCGGCAGATATAAAAAAGGAAGGTTCTCTTTTTGACTTACCAATGGCAGTTGGCATTTTAATTAGCTTAGAGGTTATAAGTAAAACTAACATGAGCGATACATTGTTAATTGGAGAATTATCATTAGATGGCAAATTAAATTCAATAAATGGCGCATTGCCTATTTGTATAGAAGCCAAAAAGCTTGGAATAAAAAAAGTAATACTTCCAAAGGCAAATGCCAAAGAGGCTTCTGTAATAGGTGGTATTGAAATATTGGGAGCAGAAAATCTAAGGCAAGTTGCAGATTATTTAAATGAAATGGAAAAAATAGACCTTGTAAATACTAGTTGGGAAGAGTGCTTAAAAAACAGTAAACAAACACAGCTAGATTTTTCAGAAGTAAAGGGACAGGAAAATGTAAAAAGGGCAATTGAAATTGCAGCTGCTGGTGGGCATAATTGCCTATTAATTGGTAGCCCAGGGTCACGGAAAAACCATGCTTGCACGTAGAATTCCATCAATACTACCAGATTTAAGCTTTGAGGAAGCATTGGAAATAACAAAAATACACAGTATTGCAGGGATATTAAAAGAAAATGTACCAATAATTACAACAAGGCCATTTCGTGCGCCACACCATACAATTTCTGCAACTTCGCTAGTTGGAGGTGGAAAAATACCAAAACCTGGAGAAATCAGTTTGGCACATTATGGAGTGCTTTTTTTAGATGAACTGCCAGAATTTAATCAGCATACATTAGAAGTTTTAAGAGGACCTTTAGAAGATGGAGTAGTCACAATAAGTAGAGTTAATGGCTCTTTTACATATCCATGTGAATTCATGTTTGTAGCTTCAATGAATCCATGCCCATGTGGATATTATGGTTCTTCAGACAAGGAGTGCAGTTGCAATCCAGAAGCCATTACAAAATATATGGGAAAAATAAGTGGTCCGCTATTAGATAGAATAGATATACAAATAGAAGTAAGCCCAGTAAAATACGAAAAACTGGGTAATGACGAAATGCCAGAAAGCTCTGCAGAAATTAAAAAAAGGGTAAATGAAGCAAGAATAATACAAAGAAAAAGATATGAAAAAGAAAATATTTATTCAAACTCTAGCTTAACGCCTAAATTAATTACAAAATATTGCACATTGGACAAAGAAAGCAAAGAGCTACTAAAAAATGCCTTTGAAAAACTGGGATTGAGCGCCAGAGCATATGGAAGAATTTTAAAAGTAGCTAGAACAATTGCAGATTTAGAAAAATCGGAAAATATCCAAAAATCACATATAGCAGAAGCAATTCAATATAGGAGTTTGGATAAGAAGTATTGGAAAAATTAGAGAATAATATCTTACACAATAAGTGTTCAAAGAAAAAATATGACTAGATTTATGTAAGGAGAACAAAAAATGGAGATTATAGAGCAAACAGATTTAAAATATCCTTCAAAATTACTTGAAATACAAAATCCACCAAAACAACTTTATACAGAAGGAAATACAGAATTATTAAACATGCCTTCAATTGCAATTGTTGGAAGTAGAAAAGCGACAGATTATGGAAGAAAATATGCAGGAGTATTTGCTAAAAAACTAGCAAAAGCAGGAATATGCATTCTTAGTGGCATGGCAATAGGAATAGATGGAACAGCACATATGTATTCAATGAAAGAAAAAGGTAAAACAATAGCAGTACTAGGGAGTGGCTTGGATGACATATACCCAAAAGAAAACTACTATCTATATCAAAAAATACTAGAAAATGAAGGATGCATAATTACAGAATATCCACCAGAGACTAAAGTGAATATGGCAAATTTTCCAAGAAGAAATCGCATAATTAGTGGATTATCAATGGGGGTTTTAGTAGTAGAAGCACGTAAAAGAAGCGGAAGCACAATTACAGCACATTATGCACTAAAACAAAATAAAGAAGTATTTTGTATTCCAAATAGATTAGGAGAAAAAACAGGATATAGCCCTAATTTATTAATAAAAAATGGTGCAAATTTAGTAACATGCCCAGAAGACATTTTAGAGTTTTACGAAGAATTTAAAGAAGAAAATACAAAATTATCTCAAGAATATCAAGAAATATATGACTTTATAGGAGATATGCCAATTTCAGCAAATGAACTTGCAAAGTTAACAAATAAAACAATTGCAGAAGTAACAGAAGGTTTATGCATGCTGGAATTAGATGAACTAATAACCAATGTGCCAGGAAATAAATATGTAAGAAATAAAAAGTAAATAGGTTTATAGGTAAAACCTTTATAAAAAGCCTAAATATATTATGCAAGGAATTAAATTCAAAATGTATGAAAGGCATGAACTTGGAAAAGATGGGGAAGAGCAAGCAACAGATTATTTGAAAAATAAAGGCTATGAAATTATAGAAAGAAACTATGAGTGTAGACAGGGCGAAATAGATATTATTGCAAAAGATAAAGAAGAATATGTATTTATAGAAGTAAAAACAAGGCAAAATCTTCATTATGGTATGCCTGCAGAAGCAGTAACCCCAGTAAAAGAAAAGCATATTTGGAACGCAAGTAAATATTACATATATTCTCACAAGCTGGAAAATAAATTTATTCGTTTTGATGTAATAGAAGTATATAAAAGAAAAAATCAATTTTATATAAATCATATAAAACAAGTTATGTGGTAAGTTTTTAAAATCTCTGCCGAAATTGAAATTAACTGACAATAAAAAATTTCCAGAAAAATCCAAAAATTTCGACAAATTTTTATAAATTTTAGGACTTGAATTTAAAAAAAATGTATGTTATAATATTTTTAACATATAATAATAAAAGAAAGTTTCTGAGGACGGAACTGGTAGCCGTAGCCCATCGCAAGATGTAGGAGATGTGGGAGTACCACCCCACCTAAACTTTCTTGAACAAAAAGGAGTGTCAGAAATGGCACTCTTTTAATTTAGCATCGGTATTAAATGGTGCTTTTATTATAATACAAAAAATATTCAAAAAAGATAGTACGACAAATGAACAAATTTAAATAAAATGTATAAAATATACAAAAGAAAAATAGGAGGGGACATAATGTTAAAAATAATTGGAAATACACCACTAGTGAAAATTAGGTATAAGTATAAGCAAAAAATAAATTATATATATGCAAAACTAGAAAGCTATAATTTAACAGGAAGTATAAAGGATAGAGTAGCTTATTATATTATTACAAAAGCAAAAGAAAGAGGAGATTTAAATGAAGGCATGCCAATAATAGAGGCAACCAGTGGAAATACAGGAATTTCCTTAGCTGCACTTGGAAAATATTATAAGCACCCAGTACATATTTTTATGCCAGACTGGGTAAGCAATGAAAGAATACAAATTATTAAAGGATATGGAGCACAAGTAACTACTTTCTCGCATGAGCAAGGTGGATTTAAAAGATGTGTTAAAGAAGCTAAAAATTTAGCAAAAAAAATTAATGGTTTTTATGCCAACCAATTTGCTAACCAAGATAACTTATTGGCACAATATGAAACAACTGGGCAGGAAATTTTAAACGTTTTGCAAGAAGATATAGGTGGTTTTGTATCAGGTGTGGGCACAGGTGGCACTTTAATGGGAATAGGTAAAAAATTAAGAAGGCAATATCAAGATATAAAAGTGGTTGCAATAGAACCAGATACTATGCCATTAATTTCTGGGCACAAAATTATTGGACCACATAAGATAGAAGGAATAGGGGATGACTTCCTTCCAGATTTAATTGATAAAAATGAAATTGATGAGGTTATATTAGTAAATGACATGGATTCAATTAACATGGCAAAAAAATTAGCTTCGGATTTAGGCTTAGGAGTGGGGATTTCTTCAGGAGCAAATTTTTTAGGTTGTGCATTGCTTCAAGATGAGATAAAAACTCCAGTTGTTACTGTGTTTGCAGATGATAATAAAAAATACTTAAGTACAGATTTAGGTAAGCCAATTGAACCAAATAAAAAATATATTTCTAATCAAATAGAATTGTTAGATTATGAAGTTTGTTAGGAAATAGAACTTACAAGTTGTATTATTTTAAAATAAAATAATAACATAAATAAACTCTTTTCATAAAATATATAAGAAAGGAGTTTTTTTATGGTGCAAAAAATATGTAAAAGGTTATTTACAATACTTATATGCTTTGCATTTTTGTTATACATATTGCCACCTGAAGCAAGTGCATTTGGACCATCTGACGACACAATTTATGAAGGTATTGATGTAAGTAGTTATCAAGGTGAAATTGATTTTAAACAGGTTAAAGAAGCGGGAATTGAAGTTGTATATATAAAAGCTACTGAAGGCACATATTATGTGGACCCGTATTTGGAAAGCAATTATAGAAAGGCAAAGGAAAATGGAATAAAAGTTGGATTTTATCATTATGTAACAGCTAGAACAGAGGCACAAGCAAAAAGAGAAGCACAATATTTTGTATCAAAGATCTCTGGCAAAAATCCAGATTGTAAGTTAGCTATGGATTTTGAGGTTTTTGGCAACCTGAACAAAACAGAAATAAATAGGGTTGGATTAGCTTTTATTCAAGAAGTAGAAAGATTAAGTGGAAAGCAGGCAATATTATATAGTAATGCATATACTGCAAGTAATACTTGGAGAGGTGAAAATACTAAATATCCTTTGTGGGTGGCTGATTATGGGGTGGAAAGACCTACAAATAGTGGAACATGGAGTAGTTGGGCAGGTTGGCAATATACGGATAGGGGAGAAGTTCCTGGAATTAGTACTTATGTGGATAGGGATAAATTTACCAAAGAGATATTTTTAGATGATACTGAAGTTGTACCACCAGTTGAAGAACCGGATAAAGAAGAAACAGAGCCAACACCTGAAAAAACAAAAAGAATTACAATCAAGTGGGGAGATACATTATCAGCACTCGCCTTAAAATACAATACAACAGTATCACAATTAGTTAGGCTAAACAATATTTTAAATCCAAACCTTATATATGCAGGTGAAACCTTAATAGTACCAACTACTGGCGCGGAGAAGCCACCAGCTACAGGTACAAAGGAAGTATATACTGTAAAATCAGGTGACACATTATCAGGAATTGCTAAAATGTATAATACTACAGTTGCGCAAATAGCAAGGGATAATAATATCCAAAATGTTAATTTAATATATCCTGGCCAAAAATTACTAGTTAATAGTAGTTGCAGATATGACTGCGGACACATACTATACACTGTAAAAAGAGGGGACACATTGTGGAGTTTAGCAAGAAGATATAACACAAGTATAGCAAATATAGTAAGGTTAAATCGCATACAAAATCCAAACTTAATATACCCAGGCCAAGTATTTAGAATTTAAAAGAATAGTGGTACAAAACAGACCTTGTTAACATAAAATATAACATGATAAATTTAAAAATAGGAGGTACACATGAAAGAAGTATTAAGACTAAAAAACGTAAGCAAAAAGTACCAAGCCAAAAATGGAGAAGTAGAGGCATTAAAGGATATAAGTTTTAATGTAAAACAGGGCGAATTTGTTAGCATAATAGGTCCAAGTGGATGTGGAAAATCAACTCTACTTTCTATCATTGCAGGCTTAGAGCCTAAAACAGAAGGAACTATAGAAATTGATGGAAGCACAGGATATATGCTACAAAAAGATAGCTTATTAGAGTGGAGAAATATTTACAACAATGTAATGTTTGGGCTAGAGATAGGGCATAAAAAAACAAAAGAAAATGAAGCATATGTTATAGAACTTTTAAAAAAATATGGATTATATGATTTTAAGAACAAATATCCAACTCAATTATCTGGTGGCATGAGGCAAAGGGCGGCATTAATTAGAACACTTGCAATTAAGCCTAATATTTTGCTTTTAGATGAGGCATTTTCTGCATTGGATTATCAAACTAGAATTATGGTTACAAATGACATATATGAGATACTTAAAAATGAAAATATTACAGCGTTAATAGTAACACATGATATTTCAGAAGCAATTAGTATGTCTGATAGAGTTATAGTTTTAACAAAAAGACCTGCAGTTGTAAAAAATATACACACCATAGATTTTGAAATGGAAAATAGAAATCCAATAAATTGTAGAGAAAGCCCTAAATTTAGCAAATATTTTGACACCATATGGAAGGAGCTGGATGTGCATGCGTGAAAAAAACATATCAGAGGATAGAAAAAAATACTTAAGAAAAATAAAGATGGGCAAAATATCTGTTATATTAACACAACTTGCAATTCTTGCCATATTTATAATAGGGTGGGAAATTTTAGCTAACAACAATATAATTGATAGTTTTATAACAAGTCAGCCATCACAAATACTAGATACATTTTTAAATTTATCATCAAATGGACTTTTGATGCACCTAGGTGTTACACTTACAGAGACTTTAATAGGATTTGTATCAGGTGTAATTTTAGGGGTAATTATTGCAATTCTATTATGGTGGTCTAAGTTTTTGTCAAAAGTTGCAGAACCCTTTTTAGTAGTCTTAAATAGCCTACCAAAGGTAGCCTTGCGGGCCAATTATAATTATTTGGGTAGGCGCAGGCATGGGCGCTATTATAACAATGGGGCTTGCAATATCTTTAATAGTAACAATACTAGAGATATTAAATGGATTTTTAAATACAGACAAAGAACTCATAAAAATGGCAAAAACATTTAATGCAAATAAACTACAAACACTTACTAAAATAATTATTCCTGCTAATATTTCTACATTTTTTAATTCATTAAAAGTAAATATAGGGTTATCATTTGTAGGAGTTATTACAGGAGAATTCTTAGTATCAAAAGCAGGATTAGGGCATTTAATTGTATATGGAAGCCAAGTATTTCAATTAGACTTAGTAATGACATGTGTAATAATATTAGCCATAATGGCAGCAGTAATTTATGAAGCCATTGTACTTTTAGAAAAGCTAGTGGTAAAGAAAATGTCAAAAAAGGCATAATAAAATGAAAGGATGAAAAAACTTGAAGAAATATCTTATTATTATTTTAATTATAGTAGTAATAATTGCTGGAATTACAGCATTTGCACTACTTAACAAAAAAACTGACACACAAGATTTAAAAACAATTAGAGTAAATGAAGTAACTCGTTCTGTTTTTTATGCACCACAATATGTAGCCATAGCAAATGGTTACTTTGAAGAAGAAGGCTTGGAAATAGAACTTACAACAGGTCAGGGAGCAGACAAAGTAATGACAGCTGTAATTGCAGGGCAAAGTGATATAGGCTTTGCTGGACCAGAAGCAGCAATTTATATTTATAATGAAGGAAAAGAAGATTATGCACAGGTATTTGCACAAATGACACAAAGAGATGGTTCATTTTTAGTAAGCAAAGATCCGACAGATGATTTTAAATGGACTGATTTAAAAGGAAAAACTGTTATTCCTGGTAGAAAGGGTGGAGTTCCTTATATGACACTTGAATATGTGTTAAAACAAAATGGAATAGACCCACAAAAAGACTTAGTGTTAGATGACAGCATAAGCTTTGACCTAATGGCAGGAGCATTTGCAGGTGGAGACGCAGAATATGTAACATTATTTGAACCAACAGCATCTGCAACTGAGCAAGCTGGAAAAGGATACATTGTAGCATCTGTAGGTGAAGAAGCAGGAGAGATTCCATACACTGCATATTTCGCAAATAAAAGTTATATTGAACAAAACCCAGATGTAATACAAGGATTTACAAATGCAATATACAAAGGGCAACAATATGTTAAAGAACACACAGCAGAAGAAATAGCAGAATTAATTAAAGATTTCTTTGCAGATACAGACGTGGAAATGCTTACAACATCAGTACAAAGCTACATGGACATTGATGCATGGAAAAGCGACCCTATACTAGAAGAAGAATCTTTTAACTTATTACAAACAGTCATGACAGAAGCAGGAGAACTAACAAAACAAGCGGACTATGACAAAGTTGTAAACAATAGCTTTGCAGAAAAAGCTATTGGGGACTGTCTTAATTAGGGACAGTCCCTTTTTACCCATTTGTGGGTGATTTGGGACAGGTTAGCTGTGAATAAAAGCAGAAATTTAATAAATTTTTACCAAATAATTGAAGAAATAAAAAATATTTGATAGAATAAAAATGGCTGAAAAAAATTCATAGTAAGGGAGAAATGAATATTGCAAGTAATTAAAAGAGATGGTAGAGTCGTTGAGTTTAATCCAGAAAGAATTGTGAAGGCAATAAGCAAAGCTATGGCACAGACTCCAGATGGAATAGACCTTGAACTAGCAAATAAAATTGCGTCATCAATACAAAAACAATTTGAAGATAAATCGCAAACTACGGTTTATGAAATACAAGATGCTGTAGAAAAAAAGCTAATGGCATCTGCAAGAAAAGAAGTAGCACAGAGTTATATTACATATAGGTATAATAGAGATGTTGCCAGAAAATCCAAAACAAAAGAGGTTTTTTTGGATATAATTAGTGCAAAATCAAATGATAATATGCGCCCAAGCACAAATAAGAACTCAGACACTCCAACTGGTATGATGATGAAATTTGCATCAGAAACTACAAAGCCATTTGTTGATGACTTTTTATTATCACGTGAAGTAAGAGAAGCAGTAAAATCAAACTATATTTTTGTTCATGATAAAGATTATTACCCAACAAAATCCCTAACTTGCTTGCAACACCCACTAGATAAAATATTACAAAATGGATTTAAAATAGAAGGAAGCAGTTCTAGACCCGCACAAAGAATTGAAGCTGCTAGTATTTTAGCATATATTTCAATGGGAATAGTGCAAAATGAAATGCATGGCGGACAAGGTATCCCAGCTTTTGACTATTTTCTAGCACCATATGTTAAAATAACATTTAAAGAAGAAGTAGAAAAGATAGCAAATTTATTAGGAAAAGATTTATCAAACTTATTAACTTATGAGCCAGAAGAATATATTTCAAAAGATTTAAGTTCATTAAAAGGAGAGGAAAGGGACCTTCAAGCAGCAATAAATAATACTGTATTCCGTGTTCACCAGGCAATGGAAGGCTTTATACATAATATGAATACAATCCACTCAAGGGGCGGAAATCAAGTAGTATATAGTTCTATAAATTATGGTACAGATACAACGCCTGAAGGTAGATGTATTATTAGAGAAATTTTGCTTTCAACAGAGCAAGGCATAGGATATGATGAAACACCAACTTTTCCAATTCAAATTTGGAAAAAGAAAAAGGGAATTAATTATTTGCCAGAAGATAAAAACTATGATTTATATAAATTAGCTTGTAAAGAGACTAGAAAAAGGCGTTATCCTAACTTCTTAAATTTGGATGCAAACTTTAACCAAAATGATAAATGGAAAAAAAGCGACAAAGATAGATATAAATATGAGTGTGCTGTAATGGGAAGTAGAATAAGGGTATTTGAAAATAAAAATGGTGAAAATACCTCAATAGGAAGAGGAAACCTTTCTATTACTACAATTAACCTGCCAAAACTTGCAATAGAAGCAAGCTACGAAGCACAGGAAAAATTAGGTATAGAGTTTGAAATAGGCAAAGATGCCGAAAAAAATATGACCGCAAATTATAAAAAAACCGTTAAAAAAATTTTTATGCAGAAGTTAGAAAAATATGCTGAAATTGTAGGTAAGCAACTATATGATAGATATTGTTTCCAATGCACTGCTGTGGCAAAGCAGTTTCCATTACTAATGTCTGGCTTGTGGTTAGACAGCGAAAAATTAAAACCATTTGATAAGGTGGAGCCAGTATTAAAGCATGGTACATTATGCATGGGTTTTATTGGGCTTGCAGAGTGCTTAATTGCATTAACAGGCATGCATCATGGTGAATCAGAGCAAGCACAGGAATTGGGATTAGAAATAATAAACGACTTGCAAGAAATATCTGAGCAGTTTTCAGAAAAATATAATTTAAATTATGAAGTATTTGCAACACCTTCAAGAAGAATAGAAGAAAGTTTTTTAAAAAAAGACCAAATGCAATTTGGAATAATACCTGGTGTAACAGATAAAAAAGAATATACAAATAGTAATTTTATTCCAACAGCATATGATTTAAGTATAGAAGAAAAAGCTAAAATAGAAAGTGAATATCATGAATTAACAAAAGGTGGAAACCTATTTTGTGCTAAATTAGAAGAGACAGAAGCTAAAAAGCCAGAAAATATAGAAAAAATAGTTGATTTAATGGATAAATACAATTTGGGATATGTAAGCGTGCAAATAAAAAAAGCAAGATGCTTACGCTGTGGTTATGAGGAAAATGATATAAAAATAAAAAACTGCCCAAACTGCGGAAGTGAAAAAATAGAATATGCCTAAAATGCACAAAATATTATTGACAAACTATGGTAATAAATGTATAATATAGTGCGTACGGAGGAACAAAACACCTTCAATTACTAAAATCCCACACTTAATAGTGTAATTACTGAAGGGAGGGGAACAAAAATATGTCAGAGGTTAAAGTTAATAATGGTAATATAGAAGATGCCTTAAAAAGGTTTAAAAGGCAATGCGCAAGAAATGGAGTATTGCAAGAAGTACGTAAAAGAGAGCATTATGAAAAACCAAGCGTAAAGAGAAAGAAAAAATCAGAGGCAGCTAGAAAAAGAAAATTCTAAAAAAGTGTAAAATAATCTATGAAAATAGACTATTAAAACTATTAAAAAATGGGGGTTGAAGGTTATGAAAATAATTTTCAATCCTTTTTGTATAAATATTGCTTATTTAGCCTATACTTAATATATTAAAAATGAAAAGAGGAAAAAACATGAATTATCAAAAAAGAGAAATAAAAAAAGGTATAAATCTTCACCAAATTAATACCCAAAACTATAAAACAAACCTATATGCAGTGTTTTTGGCAACTCCACTAGCAAGGGAAGAAGTTACGCTAAATGCATTATTGGGCGCTGTTTTAAGAAGGGGCACAGCAAACCTTAAGTCACAGGACCAAATTAGTAAAGAACTAGAAAATATGTATGGTGCTAGTTTTAATTGTGGTGTGGAAAAAACAGGTGATAATCATATTTTAAAATTCTATTTAGAAACATTAAGTGAGGAATTTTTGCCACAACCTGAAAAATTAAATCAAAAATGCCTTGATATTTTATTTGATATTGTATTTAACCCTTTAATTGTAAATAATGCATTTAACCCAGAATATGTTGAAGGCGAAAAGAAAAATTTAAAGCAGATAATAGAAGCAAAAATTGATAATAAAGCAAAATATGCATATGATAGATGCATTGAGGAAATGTTTAAAAATAAGCCATATGGATTATATAAATTCGGTTATGTTGAAGATTTAGAAAAAATAACACCAGAGCAATTATACGATTATTACAAAAAATTAATTAGTAATTGCAAAATAGATATTTTTTGCTCAGGCAGGTTAAATAATGAGGAATTGCTTGCAAATGTAGAAGAAAATGAAAATATTAAAAAATTGCAAGGTAGAGAGCCAAAATATATTGTAAATAATGAAGTAACAGAGAAAAAGGAACCCACACAAGAAAATACTGTAGAAGAAAGCATGCAGGTTACACAGGGCAAGCTAGTTATAGGGCTAGATATTCAAAATACAGAAGAAAATTCTCGTTTTACAGCATCTGTATATAATGCAGTGCTAGGTGGAGGAGCAAACTCAAAATTATTCCAAAATGTACGTGAAAAACAAAGCTTGGCATATACAGCAGGTTCTAGCTATTTAAGAACCAAAAATGCGTTATTTATCCGTTGTGGAATAGAGATTAAAAACTATCAAAAAGCCTTAGAAACAATAAAAGAACAGTTAGAAGACATGAAAAACGGAAATTTTTCAGAAGAGGATTTGGAAAATTCTAAAAAATTAATACTTGGAACAATAGATAGTGTTACAGAAGAGCAGGACACAGAGATTACCTATTATTATGGGCAAGAATTATCAGATAGATTTGTAACAATAGAAAAATACAAAAAATATATTTCAGAAATAAGCAAGGAAAACGTAAAAGACCTTGCAAATACGGTTAAAATAAATACAATATATTTTTTAAAAGATTAGGGATGAGGTTAAAAAATGAAAGTAATAGAAAGTTTAAAAATAAAAGAAAAAGCCTATATAGAAAAGCTTGAAAACGGGATGAAAATTATAATAATTCCCAAAAAGAACACTAAGAAAAAATATGTTATTTGGGGTACTCACTTTGGCTCAATTGATAATAGATTTATAATGCCACAGACAGGTGAAGAAGTATTTATTCCAGATGGTGTAGCACATTTTTTAGAGCATAAAATGTTTGAGCAACCAGATGGAACAAACAGCCTAGATACATTAATGGCACTGGGACTTGATGCAAATGCATATACTACAAATGACCATACTGCATATTTATTTGAGTGCACTGATAATTTCTACGAAGGACTAGATGAACTAATGGATTATGTTCAGCACCCATATTTTACAGATGAAAATGTGGAAAAGGAAAAGGGAATAATCGGTCAAGAAATAAACATGTATGATGATGACCCGGGTTGGCAATTATATATGAATATTATGGATTGCTTATATAAGGATAATCCTATAAAACTAGATATTGCAGGAAGCATAGAATCAATAAGTAAAATTACGCCAGATGTTTTGTATAAATGCTATAATACTTTTTATCATCCTTCAAATATGGTAATGGTACTTTGTGGAGATTTTGAGCCAGAAAAATTATTGCAAGAAGTTAAAAACAGGTTAATTCCAAAAGAAAATCAAGGAGAGATTAAAAGAATATACCCACAAAAAGAAAATAGCATAAACAAGCCGGAAAAAACGGCACAAATGGAAGTGAGTTTGCCAATGTTTATGATGGGATTTAAAGACATTGAAAATTCTGCAGAAAATAGAATACAAAAACATATTGCTATAGAAATTTTGTTAAATATGTTAATAGGCAAAAGTTCTGATTTATATAAGAAACTTTATGAAAATGGAATACTACTTGCACAGCCAGAACTGGACTATGAGTGGAGCCATGAATATGCACATGTGCTAATATCAGGATTTTCACAAAAGCCAGAACTAGTAAAACAAAAAATAGATGAAGAAATTGAAAAAATGCAAAAAGATGGATTAAATGAAGAAAGCTTTAATAGGATAAAAAGAAAAATTTATGGTGATTATGTAATAGAGTATAACAGTGTGGCAAATATAGGAAGGATGTTTTTAGCAGACAGCATGAAAGGAATAAATAGTTTTGACTATATAGAAGATTTTGAAACAGTTACAAAAGAATATGCACAAAATGTATTAAATGAGATTTTCAAAAAAGAAAATGAAGCAATTTCAATAATTAAGCCAAATTAAAAAATAGCGGAAGTATTTCCGTTATTTTTTAGCAAGAAAATAAGAAAAATTTGTAAGTTTTTGTTTTATTTTAAAAAAGCTTATAAAATAAAGAAAATGTTTGTCGAAAAATGTAGAATTATGTCATACGAAAAGTCGCTAAAATACTACAAAATAAGCAAAAACTTATTGACTAATTTGTAAAAATATGGTATTTTAAATATATACATAAGACAAAAAATATAAAAAGGAGTGATTAGTATGTTAAATGAAGAAATTTGTAAATTGCGCGAAAAACTAAATAAAAGTATTTTAGAGCAAGCAGATTATAATATAACATACCAAATTAGTGTTGAGCTAGATGAATTAATTGCACAATATTATAGCACACAAATGAAGCTTGATACTAAACCAAAATTAAAGCAGACAAAAAGGAAAAATAAAAAACAAGTAATACTTGATAATTAAATATTAAAAAAGCAATTAGGGTAAAAACTCTAGTTGCTTTTCTGCTTTAATATAAATATTACAATATCATGACATTTTAATTACAATTTAGTTACAATGCTTAAAAACACTAAAAAATATGTTATCATATAAATACTTGAAAAATAGAAAAAAATAAGGTATAATCAAATTATATTAAACACTTAGGAGTAAAAAATGTATAAAAAGAAATTTTTAAAATTATTAACAATAATGCTCTTAACCTCTTTATTTTTTTTACCAACTATAAGCATGGCAACCGATCCTTTAGAAGATCCTAATGCTTTTAAGCCAGGTAATTTTGGTAGCGATGATACTAACGTAATTGTTGGTAAAGCTAATAATATAATAACAATTATAGTGAATTTAGGACTTATTGTTTCTGTAATTACATTAATAATATTGGGTATAAAATATATGATTGGTAGTGTAGAAGAAAAAGCCGAGTACAAAAAAAGTATGATTCCTTATTTAATAGGAGCAATATTATTGCTATTAGCTTCATCAATTGTAGCATTAATTTCTAATTTAGTTGCAGGTACAGATTTGGTAAAATAATTTATAAAAAGTTAAAAATAAATTGAAAACTAAAAAAACATATAGTATAATAATTGAAAGGGGTGTCGAATTATGGTTAAAAATATAGCAAAAATACTAGTAATAACTATAATTTTGTTTATGTTCTCTTCAATTTATACATTTACATATGCAAGCGATATCAGTTCTACACTTCAAGGAGCAGATGACTTAATACAAGATGGAAAGGAAAATGCAAACAATGTGATTAACTTTGAAGTACTCAATGATACTTCTGATTTTGTATATAACTTTCTATTGATTATAGGAATTTGCGCAGCGGTTATAGTTGCAACAATATTAGGAATACAATTTATTACAGGCAGTGTAGAACAAAAAGTAAAAGTTAAAGAAACCTTAATACCATTTGTTATAGGATGTGTAGTATTATTTGGCGCATTTGGTATTTGGAGATTAGTAATTGTTCTATTAAGATAAAATTATGATTTTAAAATTATCTCAAAATATGAGATATTGCAAATAAACAATAAATAAAAGGAGGAAAAATCATATGAAAAAACTTGCAAAGATATCAAGCATAGTTCTAATAGTTGCTATATTTACATTAATGTTTTCTAGTACTATAGTATTTGGAGCAGATGCAGTAATTAATCAATTGAATCCAGACTATACAAAAGATGATGCTGGTCTTACAAATTTAGGTCAAACAATTATTAGCTATATTTCTATAGCAGCTATTGTTATAGCAGTTATTGTATTATTAATACTAGGTATTAAATATATGATTGGTAGTGCATCAGAAAAAGCTGAATACAAGAAAACTATGATTCCATATTTAGTTGGTGCTGTATTAGTATTTGGTGCTGGTGCAATTGCTCAAGTAATTGTTCAAGTTACAACAAACTTAACAAATTCAAACTAATATTACAAAAATATTACAAATATATTACAAATATATTAAAAGTGCACAAAAAGTGCACTTTTTTTAAATTTTAGGTTACATTTTTCGAGTTTATTTGATATAATGTATATCAAGTATAAAAAGATTTAACTCAATAAAAACAAAGGAGGAAATATTACTCATGGGTACATATGACTTACCAAGAAATGTAAAAGGAGAAGGCAGAATTTTGTTCATATTTACAACTAAAAGCCTAATTTATACCGTGGTTGCAGCTGGAATAGGTTTGATATTTTATTTTATCTTTTCCCTATTTAATCTAACTATGGTAGGGATTGTTTTTGTTGTACTATTTGCATTACTAGGATTTGGAATAGGTACAATAAAAATGCCAGAACTTGGAAAATTTGAATTTGCTAAAAAAACTGGTGGAGAAAACCTAGATGATATTTTGAAAAGGGCAATAAAGTTTAAAACAAAAGGCAAAAAAATATATGTGTACAAGGAGGGAAAAGAAAATGAATGATAATGCTACTTATACATTGATTTTAAATATTATGCTAATAATTATGCTTGTGTTATTAGTAATCTTTTGTATTTTATATTTTAAATCAAAAAAGAGTAAAAATAAAAGCAATGCCACAATAAATAATTACGAAACAAAAGAGAAAAAAGTTGCAAAAAACTATTCTATTGAATCCATTTTTGACTTTATGGAATTTGACAGAATTGAAGATAATATGATTATTACTAAAAACGGAAACAAATATATTATGGTTGTTGAATGCCAAGGTATTAACTATGATTTAATGTCGGAAGTAGAAAAAAATGCAGTAGAAGAAGGATTTATACAATTTTTAAATACTTTACGCCATCCAATACAAATTTACACTCAAACAAGAACAATAAACCTAGAAAATAGTGTTAGAACCTATCGTGATAAAATAAAAGAAATTGAAGAACAACTAGAAAAACAGCAGAAAGAATATGACAAAATGGTTGATTCGGACGAATACACACAAGAACAATTAAATGCAGCTTTTTACGAACTAACTAAAACAACAAATCTATATGAATATGGTAAAGATATCATATATACAACAGAAAAAATGAGTTTAAATAAAAATGTTTTGAATCAAAAATATTATATTATTATTCCATATTATCCAGAAGAATTGGGAGAAACAAATATGGACAAGCAAGAAATAAAAAACTTGGCATTTTCTGAATTATATACTAGAGCGCAATCAATTGTTAGAACATTATCTGCATGTGGAGTAGTTGGAAGAGCGTTAGATTCAAATCAATTAGTGGACTTATTATATATAGCATATAATAGAGATGATGCAGAAGTATATGGAATAGACAAAGCTATTCAAGCAGGATATAATGAATTATATTCTACAGCACCAGATGTTATAGATAAAAAAATGAGAGCATTAGATGAAAAAATAGAAGAAGAAGCACTAAAGAAAGCAACTCAAAAAGTTACAGAAGCAAAGTCTGAAAAAGAAAAGGCCTTTGAAAATGCAGAAAGTAGATTAGATGATTTAATCGACCGTTTTGCAGAAGCAATAATTCAGCAAAATAGGAATTCCATAGGAGAAGATATTGCAGACACTGCAATAGAAAAAATAAAGGAAGAAACAGCTACACGAAAAAGAAGAGGCAGACCAAAGAAACAATTAGAAGAAGGAGGTACAGAAGATGAGCAAAAAGAAAAAACAGCAACAAGCAGAGTTGGAACTACAGAAACAGCATAATGACTATACTAAACCAGCAGAGTTCAAGATACTAAAGAAGAAAACTATTAAAGAATTAATTGCACCATCTGGAATAGATACAACTAATATAGATCATTTAGAAATAATCTCAAATGTTAAAAGATATGCAAGAAGCTTTTTTGTATCGGCATTACCAAGAATGTGTACCTTCCCTGAATTATTTAGAGATATGTACTTATTTGGAGATATTAATACATCAATTTATATTAATCCTATTCAGGAATCAAAATCACAGAATGAATTAAACAGGGTAATTAACGAACTAGAGACCGAAAGAATTGTAGCAGCGGATAGAGGAAACATCAATAGAGAAAGTACCTTGGGACAAAAAAGATTGGAAGCGGAACAATTAAGAGATGAAATTGCTGCGGGCTTTAATAAACTATATGAAGCTTCTATTGTTGCAACATTATTTGCTTATAGTTTAGAAGATTTGGATAGATATACAAAACTATTATCAACAGAAATGTCTAAATCATTGGTTAATGTTAAAACAGCATGGGGAATGCAAGAAGATGCATTTAAATCAAATTTACCATTAATGGATGATAAGATTAAAAAAACACATACATTTGACAGACGCTCAATGGGTACAGTATTCCCATTTACAACTTCTGAAGTGGGACATCCTACAGGAATTCCATTAGGAATAAACAAACAAACAGGAGTACCTATATTATTTGATAATTTTCACAATTCATTAACAAACTATAACATGGTAATATTTGCTAAATCCGGTGCAGGTAAATCTGTGACTATGAAAACTTTAATATCTCGTTCGGCAGTTTTAATGGGAATTCAAAGTTTAGCACTAGATGCTGAAGGCGAATATAGCATAGTGGCAGAAAGTTTAGGAGGAGTAAATGTTGTATTTTCTCCTACATCAAAAACAGTTATTAACATCTTTGATATTGAAACAGAACTTACAAAAGATGAAATTACAGGAAAAGAAAGAATAGTTCTTAATGTTGAAAACAAAGTGGAGGACGTAACTCAAGCGCTACTTACAATGGCAAGAGGAAGTACAAGGAGCCAAGACGTAAACGAACTTACAAAACAAATTATAGCAGAATCAGTTTCAGAAGAGTATGCTGCACATGGAATCACTAGTGATCCAAATAGTTTATATGATACATCAAATACTGATTTTAGTAGCAATATGCTTGGAAGAGAAAAAAAGAAAATGCCTACAATTGGCTCATGGTATAAGAGAATTCAGCAAAAAGCAAAAGAAAATACAAATGCTGACTATAATTTCCATTATAGTTATTTACTAAAAGTTATGAAACAATACATAAGAGAATATGATGGTCAAATGGCATATTTTGATGGACAATCTACTTTTGACTTGCTAGATGGAACTTTATTTATAAACTTAGATATTTCACAATTAGAAGAAAGATTTGCAAGACCTTTGGCACAACAAATTTTATTAACATGGATTTGGGAAAAATATGTTAAGAAAAATAGTGAAGACAGGTCAAAGGCTGCTAAAAAAAGAGTAATTGTTGACGAGGCGTGGATGCTATTACCATATCCAGAGGCAGTAGACTTTTTAAATACAATGGCAAGACGTGCAAGAAAAAGAAATGTATCATTGGCAATAATTTCTCAAAGATTTCAAGACTTCTATGAAAAGCCAGAAGCACAAGCAGTATTAACTTCCTCAGATACCAAATTATTCTTAGCTCAAGATAAATCAGAAATTCAATACTTAAAAGAAGTATTTAAATTAAGCGAAGGAGAAGCAAACTTTTTAGTAACATGCTTAAAAGGGGAAGGATTATTAAAAGTTGGTGCAGACAGTGCAATAATTCAAATAAATCCAACAGCAAAAGAATTTGAATTTGTAGAAACTAACTTAAATAAATTAGCACAAGTTAAAAGTAGAAGGAGAGAACAACAAATCTACTAGGAGGACGGTATGAAGTCATTTTTTAAGGAGAAAAAAATTACACATAAGATAATAATTGCAATTATAATAGTAACACTATTTAATTTTATGTCACCAACTATATCACAGGCAGGAATAGGTGGAATTTTGTTTGAACCAATTAAAGACTTACTCCTAGTAATTGCAGATGGTATAATGTCTTTAACCCAACAATTTATATTTGATTTGGACGTGTCATTTTTAACCATCTATCATAAGGACTCGGGGTGGAAAACGGCTGCACAAATCGGAGGAGCGTTATTGGGACTTATAGTTTCAATAGCTATACCAGGAGTTGGACTTGTTGCAGGTGCGCTAATAACAGCAGGTACTTCTTATATTGCTGGGCAAATTGCAGAAAACTCTATACCACCAACTTTTAAATTACCTATGTTTGTACTGACTCCGGAGAATATGTTTAATAATTCTATAGGATTTTTGGATGTGAATTTTTTTGAAGATTCTGATGCAAAAGGTGCAAAACAAATGGACATTGATGGCGATGGCAGTATGGATGGCTATTATATAGAAACAGTATTGCCTACTGGTGAAGTAATGTATCAAAAATCAAGTGCATTAGTGTTAAGACCTGTTATTTCATCATGGTATTATGCAATTAGAAATTTTGCCATTATAGCGTTATTATCAATATTACTATATACGGCAATAAGAATTATTATTAGTAGTACGGCAGAAGATAAGGCAAAATACAAACAAAAACTTATGGACTGGCTAGTTGCTATGTGCTTATTATTCTTTATGCATTATATTATGGCAATTGCAGTTTCAGTAACAGAAGCGGTAACAGAGGCTGTAAATTCATTTAATCAACCTTATATTATAGAGATAGGAACAAGTGGTGGAAAATTAAATGAGTATAAATATGGAACTGGTACTGACGAATCGTCAGAAGGGGAATCGATTTTTGGAGATTCAGAATTCGCACAGGGACTAAGAAGTGCTGGAATTATAACAGGCGAATCTGGCGGAGAGAAATTTATGTGGCCAACTAATTTAATGGGAAAAGCTAGAATGGAATTACAATTAGAGCCTACAGATATAACTGAAGATGATGTGGAAATGAGGCAATTTGGTTATACTGTAATTTATTTGGTATTAGTTATTTATACAATGTTATTCTTATTCAGATATGTAAGAAGGTTATTAATGTTAACATTTTTAACTATAATTGCACCTTTAATGGCAATGACATATCCACTGGATAAAATGAAAGATGGTAGTGCACAAGGATATGGTACTTGGTTAAAAGAATATTTATTTAATTTGTTAATTCAACC
>CALXVE010000015.1 GCA_944391885.1 uncultured Clostridia bacterium
CTGTAGATGGAGCATCTAAAAAAGATTGGAGAGGTGGAAGAGCAGCTTCTGCAAATATTATTCCATCATCAACAGGAGCAGCAAAAGCAGTTGGAAAAGTAATTCCATCATTAAATGGAAAATTAACAGGTATGTCTTTTAGAGTACCTACGGTAGATGTTTCTGTAGTAGACTTGACATGTAATTTAGCAAGACCAACAAGCTATGAAGAAATTTGTGCAGCTGTAAAAAGAGCATCTGAAAACGAAATGAAAGGTATTGTAGAATATGTAGAAGACCCAGTTGTTTCATCTGACTTTATACATGATGAACATACTTCAATTTTTGACGCTACAGCAGGAATTGCATTAACAGATACATTTGTAAAATTAATTGCATGGTATGATAATGAGTGGGGATATTCAAACAAATTAGTGGATTTAGCAATATACATTTCTACAAAATAAGATTTGAATTGCAAAATATTGCTAATGTAGCAAAAAATAATTAGTAAAGGAAGAGTAAAAATGGAAAAAAGAACAATTCGTGATATGGATTTAAAAGGAAAAGCAATTTTAGTACGTTGTGATTTTAATGTACCAATGCAAGATGGAGTTGTGCAAGATGATACTAGAATTAAAGCTGCTATTCCTACTATACAGTATTTAATGGACCAAGGTGCAAAAGTTGTGCTATGCTCACACCTTGGTAAACCAAAGCCAGATAAAATGACAGCTGAAGAGATGAAAGATAAATTTTCATTAAGTCCTGTAGCACAAAAATTATCTGAAGAACTAGGTCAAGAAGTTAAATTCGCAGATGATTTGACAGGAAACAGTGCTAAGCAAATGATAAGTGAATTAAAAAATGGAGAGGCGGGTCTACTAGAAAATACACGTTTTGACCCAAGAGAAGAAAAAAATGATGAAACACTATCAGCAGAATTAGCAGATTTAGCTGATGGATATGTAAATGATGCATTTGGTTCAGCGCATAGAGCGCATAGTTCTACAGAAGGTGTTGCTCAAAAAATGAAAGAGCAAGGAAAAGAAACTGCACTTGGATTTTTAATGCAAAAAGAAGTTGAAGAATTAGGTGCAGTATTAGAAAAGCCAGAAGAACCATTTGTTGCAATTTTAGGTGGTGCAAAAGTTTCTAGTAAAATAGGAGTTATTGAAAACTTACTAGAAAAAGTTGATACAGTAGTTATTGGTGGAAAAATGGCAACTACTTTTCTAAAGGCAAAAGGTTATGATATTGGACAATCAGATTACGAAGAAGATAAATTAGATGTTGCAAAATCAATAATGAAAAAAGCATTTAACAAAAACAAAGAAATTATACTTCCAACAGATTTACACATTGCACAAATTGCGCCAGATGCAGAATTAACACCTGAAGTCGTAGAAAAAGCGCCAGATAGGTTAGTTAATATAGAAAATGGAATTCCAGCTGGATACCAAATTTTAGATATTGGAGAGCAAACTTTAGATAGCTATGCAGAAGTGTTGGAAAATGCTAAGACAATAGTTTGGAACGGACCTTTGGGATACACAGAATCACCTAAATATGCTAAAGGAACAGAAACTGTGGCAAGATTTATTGCAGACAGAACAAATGCAAAATGCGTTATTGGTGGTGGAGACTCTGTTGCAGCTATAAATAAAATTATGGAAGAAGCAAAAAACAATGGAGAGAATATAAGCAAATTTGAGCAAAGATTTCACCTTTCAACAGGTGGTGGTGCTTCCCTAGAATTCCTAGAAGGCAAAAAATTGCCAGGAATTGAAGCAATAGAAAATAGAACTTGCAGAGTGAAATCTACTTCTAAAGAAGCAAATAAGTTGGAAGAAAGAAAAATGTGCAATTTAGAAAGAAATGAAAATTAATACATTAGAAAGGAATTTAAATGAGAAGAAAAGTAATTGCAGGAAATTGGAAAATGAATATGCTTCCAAATGAAGCTATGGCATTTATTGAAAATATTGAACCAACTATTAAGGACACGAAAAATGAAGTAATTCTTTGTGTTCCATACACAGACCTATTTTATAGCTTATTAACAGTGCAGGATACAAATATAAAAATAGGCGCACAAAATATGCACTGGGAAGAAAGTGGTGCATATACGGGAGAGGTATCTGCAAAAATGTTAAAATCAATTAATGTAGAATATGTAATAATAGGTCACTCAGAAAGAAGACAATATTTTGCAGAAACAGATGAAACAGTAAATTTAAAAATAAAAACTGCTATAAAAAATGAATTAAAACCAATAGTATGTGTTGGTGAAACTTTAGAGCAAAGAGAAAGTGGAAAGGCAGAAGAAATTATTACAACTCAAACAGCACTTGCATTAGAAGGAATAGATAAAAATGATGTAAGTAAAATTATATTGGCATATGAGCCAATATGGGCAATAGGAACAGGTAAAACTGCTACTTCAGAAGATGCAAATAATAGTATAAAAGCAATTAGAAAAAAAGTGTCAGAATTATATGGAGATCAAATTGCAAATGAAATAATTATTCTATATGGTGGCAGTGTAAAACCTGAAAATGCAAAAGAACTATTTTCTACCTCAGATATAGATGGTGGATTAGTAGGGGGCGCAAGCTTAAAAGTAGAAGATTTTAGCAAAATTATTCTATCAGTATAAAAGGCAAAAGGAACAAGAAAAGGAGATTAAGATAATGAGAAGAAAACCTATGATGCTAATGATTTTAGATGGATTTGGCATTAATGATAATGAAAAAGCAAATGCGGTAAAACTAGCCAATACACCTAATATTGATAAACTAATGAAAACATGGCCAACTACAAAAATTTATACAAGTGGATTAAATGTTGGTCTTCCGGATGGGCAAATGGGAAATTCTGAAGTTGGGCATACAAATATTGGCGCTGGAAGAATAGTATACCAAGATTTAACAAGAATTACAAAATCAATTGAGGATGGAGATTTCTTTAGCATTAAAGAATTTACTGGTGCAATTGAAAATTGTAAAAAACATAATTCTAAATTGCATATAATGGGATTACTTTCAGATGGTGGTGTGCATAGTCATATTCGCCATTTGGTAGCATTACTAGAATTATGTAAAAGAAAAGATTTTGAAGATGTTTATGTTCATTGCTTTCTAGATGGAAGGGATACTCCACCAACTTCAGGTGAAAGCTATATTGTGCAGTTGCAAGAAAAAATAAAGGAAAAAGGCGTAGGTAAAATAGCAAGTATCTCTGGAAGATTTTATGCAATGGATAGGGATAAAAGATGGGAAAGAGTAGAAAAGGCATATAATGCACTAGTAAAAGGCGAAGGAGAAAAAATAACATCACCGATTACAGCAATTGAAAGTTCATACCAACAGGAAGTATTTGATGAATTCGTGATACCTACTGTAATATGCAATAGCAGTAATGAGCCGGTGGCTACTATACAAAATAACGATTCAGTTATTTTCTTTAACTTTAGACCAGATAGAGCAAGAGAAATTACAAGAAGCTTAGTTGACCCTGATTTTGATGGATTTAAAACAGAATCTCTAAAACTATATTATGTATGTTTTACACAATATGATGAAACAATACCAAATGTTCATATTGCATTTAAGCCTGAAAGTTTAAAAAATACTTTTGGAGAATATGTTTCTAAAAATGGATTAACACAGTTAAGAATTGCAGAAACAGAAAAATATGCACATGTTACTTTTTTCTTTAATGGTGGGGAAGAAAAACAATATAAAGGAGAAGACAGAATTTTAATTCCATCACCTAAAGTAGAAACATATGATATGAAGCCAGAAATGAGTGCAATAGAAGTAACGGAAAAAGTAGTAGAAGCAATAAATAAAGATAAATATGATTGCATTATTCTAAACTATGCAAACCCAGACATGGTAGGCCATACAGGCAATTTAGATGCTGCCATTAAAGCAATTGAAACTATAGATAGCTGTGCTATGCAAGTGGTAAATGCAGTAGAAGAAAAAAATGGAATAATATTAATAACTGCAGACCATGGAAATGCAGAGCAAATGATAGATTATAAAACAGGAGAACCACATACTGCCCACACAACAAACCCTGTACCACTTATTCTAGTTGGAGTAGAGGGAGCGAAACTAAAAGAGGGAAAACTAGCAGATTTGGCTCCGACCATGTTAGATTTAATGGAATTACCAAAACCAGAAGAAATGACAGGAGAAAGTTTAATAGGTTAAAAAACGAGATAATCGTTTTAATATATGGCAAATGCCAAAGGAAAGGAAGATTAAATTATGAAAGATTATTTAGAAATTGAGAGCGTAAAAGCATTAGAAGTTCTTGATTCAAGAGGAAATCCAACAGTACAAGTAGAAGTTGTAACAATCGATGGTTCAGTTGGAGTTGCAATGGTACCATCAGGAGCATCAACAGGAAGTTTTGAAGCAGTGGAATTAAGAGACGGAGATAAATCTAGATACCTAGGAAAAGGAGTTTTAAAAGCTGTAGAAAATGTGAATAAAGTAATTGCTCCTGAAATAGAAGGTATGAACGTATATGAGCAAGTTAAAATTGATAAAAAAATGATTGAATTAGATGGAACAGAAAACAAAGGTAAACTAGGAGCAAATGCAATGCTTGGTGTATCTTTGGCAGTTGCTAAAGCTGCGGCAACTTCACTAGGTATGAGCCTATATAACTACATAGGTGGAGTAAATGCAAAAGAATTACCAGTTCCTATGATGAATATTATGAACGGTGGAAAACATGCTGATAGTAGCTTAAGTGTGCAAGAATTTATGATTATGCCAGTAGGAGCAAAATCATTTAGAGAGTGTATGAGGATGGGTGTAGAAGTATACCATAATTTAAAGAAAGTGTTAAAAGAAAAAGGATATTCAACAGGTGTTGGTGATGAAGGTGGATTTGCACCAAATTTAGGAAGCGAAGAAGAAGCTATTGACTTAATATTAGAAGCTATAAATAAAGCAGGATACAAACCAGGAGAAGATGTATGTTTAGCATTAGACGTAGCTGCAACAGAAATGTTTGATGAAGCTAAAAAAATAGGAAAAGACGGATATTATTTCTGGAAAACTGATGAATTTAAAACAAAAGACGAAATGATAGACTTTATTGTAAGTTTAGCTGAAAAATATCCAATTATCTCAATAGAAGACGGATTGGCTGAAGAAGACTGGGAAAGCTGGAAAAAACTAACAGAGCGTATTGGTGATAAGGTACAATTAGTAGGTGATGATCTATTTGTAACAAATATTAAGAGATTACAAAAGGGAATTGATAACAATACAGCAAATAGCATTTTGATTAAATTAAATCAAATAGGAACACTTACAGAAACATTAGATGCAATTGAACTTGCAAAAAGAAATGGTTACACAGCAGTAGTTTCTCACAGAAGTGGAGAAACAGAAGATACAACACTAGCAGATGTTGCAGTTGCTACAAATGCAGGACAAATAAAAACCGGTGCACCATGCAGAACTGATCGTGTTGCAAAATATAACAGATTACTAAATATTGAAGCAGAACTTGAAGAAGAAGCAATATTTAGAGGAAGAAAAGCAATAAAATAATTAAGAATAAAAAAATCCCCATTAAAGGGGGATTTTTTTATTCTACTACTAGATTTTTGAAAATAATAGTGTTATAATTAATAAGTATTCATATTTTGGGGTATCGCCAAGCGGTAAGGCATCGGACTCTGACTCCGACATTTCCTAGGTTCGAATCCTAGTACCCCAGCCAAAAAATGTGAGATGATGAAAATCATCTCACATTTTTTGGTTATATCCTATTTTAATTTCTTAATTTGCACTACTTTGGTAATTGCAAATGATACAATTCCAATAACTACAATTGCAAATAATATAGTTCCATATAATCCTGTTTGAGGGATAGGTTTTTTAGCAACAGTATCATCAACAGAAGATTCAAAGTATTGAACTTTTACTGTTGGCGAAACAGTAGAATTAGAATTGTCATCAGTATTATTATAGTTATAATCGATATCTACATTAGTATTTGTAGGTAATATCTTATCAACAATTTCTTTATCGTAATTATCTTTTAATTTTAGTTTATAACTCAATGTAGCAACTTCGCCAGCATTTAATAATTCAATATTCCATGTGATGCTATTATCTGAAGTGTCAACTTCTTGTGATACTTCACCTATATTAGGAGATGCAACATATTCAAAATTAAAATTATCAATTATTTCTTGAGGAAAATAATCTTTAATAACAATATTTTTTAGAGTAGTATCTTCTTTTTGAGCAATTTGATTAAAAATATCAGTATTTATAGTTTTATTTAAATTATCATAATTAATGTAATAGAAGCTTCCTGCAGTAGGATTTTCAGTTGTTCCAAAAATTTCTTCTGCTAACTCACGGTATGTCATTTTTTTGCCAGTAGTTTCATTTGCTGGAGCACTGGGATTTTCCAATTCGGCTTCATTTAATCCCATTAAAATAGAATAAATATGATATCCTTTGGAATTTAAATCCTGTAATTTTGCTTTTGTACTACTAGCAATTATTCCCGAATATTGAAGAGTGGTTTCAGTATTTAAACATAAATTTGGAACTCCATCAGATAGTAATATTATATATTTTTCTGATTCGGTATTATCTGTAAAGTTATCTTCAGCTACTGAAAGTCCAGCTTCAATATTAGTGTGAATTCCTTGTTCACCATTTTTATATTCTTCAATTTTAGTTTTTATCTCTTCCTTTGAGTTAGATAATCCTAAAACTAATTTAGCATCACTTTCTGTACCATCGTGAAATTCCTGAGATGATTGAGATTCAGTTTCTGCACAAGAAAATGACACAATGCCGATTTGTGGATTTTCAAAATGATTAAATAAGTAATCAACAAACTCACTTGCAGTATCACATACATAATCTATTTTAGATTTTCCATCATATGTTGCTTCCATACTAGTAGAATTATCTAGCACTAAGTAAATTTCAACAGGTTTAACAGATTGTCCTTCTTCCATAATATTTTTTAAAGTTAAAGTTAAGGTAGCTTCTTTCTGTCTTGAATTTAAATCAGTTAGTTCCTTTGTAAATTCTCCAATAACATTATCAGTAGAAGGTTCTAGTAAGTCAATTTCACAAATGTTTCTTTCTACTAATTCTAAAGTAGTAATGCTACTAACAATTCCATTAGAAGATTGTTCATTATTTTCTGCATTTTCACTGTTATCACTATTTTCAGCATTACCTGTATTTATTGTTAATGCAAAAACAGGGCTTGCACAAAGCAGAATAATTGTAAACAATAGTGTAGTAAATAATAATATTTTTTTCATAGTTCAAAACTCCTTTAAAACAAAATTATACAGTATTTATTATAACCCAAAAATTAATGTTTTTCAAGTTTTTTAAGTAAAATAAAATGTCGAAAAATTATCCATAAGTACATGTAGTTGCTTTTTTTTTATAGTTGTGATATAACCTAAAAGGATGTAAAAAATAACTGTAACACAAAAAAGTTGAATTTGCATAAAATATAGCAATTATGGGGAGCGAGGATTTTATGAAAGAGGAAGTAACAAAAATTCTAAAAAAATATTCTCAAGAGCATTTATTAGAGTATATGAAATACTTAAATAAAGAAGAACAAGAAAAACTAGAAAAACAAATCTTAAATATTGATTTTGAACAATTAAAAGAATTATATGAAAGAACAAAACAAAATCAAGATTTAGAGTCAAAGATTATTGAACATATAAAATACACAGATAAAGAAAGATTATCAAAAGAAAGAAAAGAAGAATTAGAAAAAACAGGTTCAAAAATTATTACTTCTGAAAAATATGCTGTTATAACAATGGCAGGTGGTCAAGGCACAAGGCTTGGTCACACTGGGCCAAAAGGCACATATATATTAAATACAATAAATGGTCCAAAATACATATTTGAAATTATTATAGACACCCTAAAAAGAGCGCAAAAAGAATATGGAGTTACAATCCCATGGTATATTATGACAAGTAGGGAAAACAATGATGAGACAATTGCTTTTTTTGAAGAAAAAAACTATTTTGGATATGATAAAAGCAAGGTAAAGTTTTTTAAACAAGGAGAATTACCTCTATTAGATACAAGTGGAAAAGTTATTTTAGATAAAGATAAAAAAATTAAAGAAGCAGCAGATGGAAATGGTGGAATTTATGAAGCAATAGCAAAAAATGGCGTTTTAGATGATTTGAAAAATAGAAAAATTGAGTGGATTTTTGTAAGTGGAATTGATAATATTTTATCAAACTTTGTAGACCCAATATTAATTGGCCTTACAATTGAAGAAAAACAAAAAATAGCAAGCAAATCTGTGGCAAAAACCAACCCAAAGGAAAAAGTTGGGGTGTTTTGCAAAATGAATGGTAAGCCAAAGGTAATAGAATATATTGAACTTCCAGAAGAAATGGCAGAAGAAAGGGACGAAAATGGTGAACTAGTATATGGGGAAGTTAATATTGGTACATATTTATACAATATAAGTGTTTTTGAAAATTTGGCAGATGTTAAACTTCCATATCATGTAGCATTTAAAAAATCTGGATATTTAAATAAAAAAGATGAATTTGTTGAACCAGAAGAACCAAATGCATATAAATTTGAAGCATTTATATTTGATGCATTTTCACGATATGATGATATGACGATTTTAAGGGTAAAAAGAGAAGATGAGTTTGCACCAGTAAAAAATAAAACTGGAAATGACAGCCCAGAAACAGCAGTAAAATTATATAATGATAAATTTAATAAATAGATAGGAGAATTTAAAATGGAAGATGTTATTGGTTTAGTAATGGCAGCAGGTGTTGATGACAGGATGAAGTCAAAAAAATCTAAGTTGGCTCAAGAACTATATGGAAAGGCAGTTATAAAAAGAGTTGTAGACAGCATAAAAAAAGCTGGAATTGAAGAAGTTGCAGTTATTGTAGGTGAAAACAAAGAAGAAATAGAAAGCATTTTAAAAGATGAAGTTACATATCTTCATCAAGAAAAATGCTTGGGAACAGGTCATGCAATTATGCAGGCTACAAAATATTTGGAGACTAAAAAAGGTAGAGTTCTTATTGCAAATGGAAATATCCCACTTATTACTCCAGATACTATAAAAACACTAGTAGAAAAATCCATAAATGAAGAAGAAGCAGCAACTATATTAACAGGAATTATAAGTGAGCCAACTGGATATGGAAGAATTATAAGAACTGATAGTAAAATTACTGAAATCATAGAAGAAAAAGAAGCAACAGAAGCACAAAAAAATATTTTGGAAGTAAATAGTGGGCTCTATTGTTTTGAAATTTCAAAATTATTAGAAATTATAGGGAAACTACAAAAAAGTAGTATTGGGCTATATTATTTAACAGATGTAATAAAAATGTTTAGCACAAAGGACTTTAAAATAGGTGGAGTTTTAGTAGAAGATAATACAGAAATTTTAAGCTTAAATACAAAAGCCCAACTAGAAATGCTTGCAAGAATTTTAAGAATACGTATAAACACAATGCACATGAATAATGGCGTTACCATAGAAGACATTAATTCTACATATATTTATGATGATGTGGAAATTGGTATAGATACAGTAATTCATCCAAATACTACAATAAAATCAGGTGTAGTAATTGGTGAAGATTGTAATATTGGACCAAATGCATATATTCGTGAAGGTTGCAGGCTTGCTAATAAAGTTAAAGTTGGAAGCTTTGTGGAAATTAAAAAAGCAATTATTGGTGAAGGATCTAAGGTGCCACACTTATCATATATGGGAGATTGTGAAATTGGCAAAAAATGTAATATTGGTTGTGGAACAATTACATGTAATTATGATGGAAAAAATAAATTTAAGACAAAAATTGGAGATAATTGCTTTATAGGTTCTAATGTAAACTTGGTAGCACCAGTTACAATTGGGGACCATGTACTAATAGCAGCAGGCTCTACAATTACAGAAGATGTGCCATCAGAAAGTCTAGGAATTGCAAGACAAAGACAAACTAACAAAGAAGGCTGGAATCAAGGAAAATAATAGAAATGGGTGCATGTTGTAATTCAACATACACCCATTTTGCAACAATAATGTCAGTTAAACTAACATTATTGTTGTTCGCCAGGTAAAAAGTAATCTACAACGCCGTATACAAGTGCACCAATAATTGCTGCCATCCAAGAAACAGTATAACCTGCCACAAAATATTGTGTTACATATAATACGACTGCAGAAAGAACAAATCCTACAAATCCTTTACCAAAAGAACTTGCATGTAATCCAGTGAATTTTGTAATCAAATAATCAATAGCTGTTAGAACAATTGCCGCAATAGCTAAAGTCCAAATACCATTAATTTGAAAACCTGGTGTAAAAAATGCAGTAATAGCAAGAACTATGGCAGAAGTTAATAATCTACCTAAAATTTGCCATATTGTTCCTTTAGTATTAGATCTGGCTTGGGTGTTTGTGTTATTATCTGACATATTAAAAACCTCCTTATTTAAAAGAATTGCCTATGATGCTTTTTCATGGTTTCTTAATTTGTAGTATAAACTAAAAATAAAAATTTATTCAAAATTGAATAGATTTTATTTTTTTGTTAAAAATCATAATAAATGTTTTTTTAAAGAGGAGAATAATTAAATGTTAATAACATTAATTAGAACCATTATTTTATACATAATTGTTTTAATAGTAATGAGGTTAATGGGAAAGCGAGAAATTGGGCAATTACAACCATTTGAGCTTGCAATTTCAATTATGATAGCAGATTTAGCTGCAATACCAATGTCTGACACAGGAATACCAATTACAAATGGCATTATTCCGATTTTGGGCTTATTAGTAATGCATTTACTTATTTCATTAATTAATTTGAAAAGTTTTAAAGGTAGGGAACTAATTTGTGGAAGACCTACAATCTTAATTTATAGAGGAAAAATTGATGAGAAAGCTTTGAAAAAGGAAAGATTTACAATTAATGAATTAGAAGAAAGGCTAAGAGGTAATAATGTAGTAAATATTGGCGATGTAGAATATGCAATTTTAGAGACAAGTGGGCAGATTACAGTTATTCAAAAACCAAGCAAAAGAAATACAATTCCGGCTGATTTTGGCATAGAGCCAGATTATGAAGGAATACCATATGACCTAGTTATAGATGGAAAAATTATGAAAGAAAATTTAAGAAAAATTAACAAAGATGAAAAATGGCTTAGAAAAGAAGTGGGAAAATTTAATATTAATCCGGAAGATGCTTTGGTTGTGACATATGATGGAAAAGGTCAAATTTTTTGCCAAGAAAAAAACTAGGAGAAAAATATGTATAAAGAATTAATTATTAGTATTATAGTTGTAGGAGTTATTATTTTGGGAAATGTTATAACACAAAATAATACTACACAATCTGTAAATGAGATAAGTGGGGGACTTGAAAATTTAAGAGAAATTATATCTAAGGATGATGTAGATGCAGAAAAATCAAAAAATCAAATGCAAGATGTAGAAAAAATATGGGAAGAAAAATATGAAAAAATGGCATATTATATAGAACATAATGAATTAGAAAAAGTGGAAACAGAACTTACTAAATTAAAGGCAGATATTGATATGAAAGAATACAAAATGGGGGTTGAAAATCTGGATAATTGTATATTTATTCTAGAACATATCAAAGACAAAACTGCCTTGAAAATAGTAAATATTTTTTAATTATACTAAATCTTGCATAGTATATAGCCCGGCCTCATGCAAATTTTTCTTAGTAGCTAAAAACTCTGCAGCTTTTATACTACCTTCTGCAAAAATACTGCGGGAGTGTGCAATATGGTTTATTTCCAAAGTTTCATTTGGACCAAAAAATAGTATGGAGTGCTCACCAACACAATTTCCACCACGAATACTAGAAAATCCAATTTCTTTTGGATTTCTTTTTTCGGTTTTTCCCATACGGTTAAAATTATATGAATAAATATGAGAATTTGCTTTGTTAATGCTATTTGCAAGCATTAGTGCAGTTCCACTTGGGCTATCCTTTTTTTGATTATGATGAGTTTCAACTATTTCAATCTCAGCTTCAGGTAATTTTTTAGATAATTCAGAAATAATATTGCTAATTAAAGTTACTTCATATGACATATTAGCTGACTGAAAAATAGGAATCTTTTTAGATGCATCATTTATTTTTGCTTGCTCCTCTTCACTAAAGCCAGTTGTAGCAATCACTAAAGCAATATTGTTTTGAATACAATATGTAAGTATAGAAGTTGTGGCATCAGGCACAGAGAAATCAATAATAACATCTGGCTTTTCAAAAATAGATTTAGTATCTGTAAAAACCTGATATGATGAACTTCTTACCATTTTACAGTCCAAGCCACCTAGCAAATGCATTGATTTATTTTCAAGAACTAGCCTTGCAACTTCTTTTCCCATTTTTCCATTAATTCCATTTATTAAAACTTTTATCATATATATTCCCCCTACAAAAAAAGAGATAGATTTAAACTATCTCTTTTAATATATGCTAACCTAGACTAAATAATTCTAAAAATAACTAAACTTAAGAATACATAAGCGTATTTATATACTCTTTTAGTATGTAATAATTTTTGAAAATGTCCAAATGTTTCTCTACATGCACTATATTTATCTGCAAAAGTAACCACAACAGTTTCTTTATAAGTTGGCATTTTAATTGTAACTGGCCACATATGATTTACTATCACATCTTGCTCAATTGCATTTAAATTAAAAATTTCTTTTGCATTTTTTAAAGCAATTTTTGGATGTAAAAATGCATGTTTGGAAGTCCATTTATTGTCTACTTTTTCATGATTATGCCAGTCATATAAAAATAAATCATGTAACATTGCACCTCTTGTTGCAGAAACATAATCTAAATTAAGTTTCTTACAAATAAAATATGTATAATATGCAACTTGCATACAATGTTGATAACAAGAAACTTGGGCATGCTGATTATAATTTCTCATTTGCTTTACAGTTGGGTGCTTTATTAAATCTTGTATTATATTTATAAATTCAAAATATGAACAATCCTGTTTATTTAATGATTTTTCACTTGTATAATTTAGCATAAAACAAAAACCCCTTTTTTTTACACTTACTTAATTATATCATAAAATGACGAAAATTTGTAGATTATATAGAAAATATTAAGAAATAATCTTAAATTCTCTCATTAGGTTTTCTAGTTTTTCTTTATTGGGCTTAGAAATAGGAACTAGTGGAAGCCTTGGAGTTCCAACACTATAGCCCATTTTGTTAAGTGCATGCTTAATAGGTATAGGGTTTACTTCGCTAAATAGAGAATTAATAAGCGGAATTACTTTAATTTGAGAATCTTTAGCCAATGTAAAATTACCGCTCAAATAATCAAACACCATGTTATGAACAAGTTTTGGCATAATATTTGAAAGCACAGATATAACGCCAATTCCGCCTAAAGAAAGAATAGGGAGTATTTGGTCATCATTTCCAGAATAAATCCATAAATTATCTCCACATAAATGTGTAATTTTAGCTACTTGAGAAATATTTCCGCTTGCCTCTTTAATTCCAACAATATTTGAAACTTTGGAAAGAGAAAAACATGTTTCTGGCTCTATGTTTACGCCAGTTCTGCTAGGCACATTATATAAAATAATAGGAATTGTAACACTAGAAGCTACTTTTTCATAATGTTCAACCAAGCCTGCCTGTGTGGTTTTATTATAATAAGGGGTAACTAATAACAAACCATCTACACCAGCTTTTTCGGCAAATTGCGAAAGCTCAATTACTTCTTTTGTATTATTTCCACCAGTACCTGTTATAACAGGAATTCTTTTATTTACTGTTTCAACAGCAAACTTAATTACTTCTTTTTTCTCATGCAAAGACATTGTAGAAGATTCACCAGTAGTTCCACAAATAATAATACTATCAGCACCTTGCTCGATTTGAAATTCTAAAAGTCTTTTTAGTTCTTCAAAATTAATTCCATCATCTGTAAAAGGAGTAACCAAAGCAGTACCACAACCAATAAACAAACTTTTTTTCAAAATAAAACCTCCCGAATATAAATTTATAATAATTATATTCAAAAGGTTCTAAAATAGTGTTTTTTACTTTAAAAATCCGTTAATAATTTGTTCTTCAGCTTCAGATTCAGTTAAGCCAAGTGACATTAATTTTATAAGTTGTTCACCAGCAATCTTTCCAATTGCGGCTTCATGTATTAAGCTAGCATCAATATTATTTGCAACAATCTTTGGTGTGGATATAACTTTTGCATTATCCATAATAATTGCATCACACTCCACATGACCAAAACATTTTGTGTTTCCATTTACATTAGAAATAAATTCTTGTGTGGAATTATCCCTTGCAATTGAACGTGAAGCCACATGAACACTTGAATTTTCACCATTTAAGTCCACATCAAAAATAGTTTTAGCAGTTTGATTATCAGTAGTCATAATTCTTTCGGTTATAACTAAATTAGTATTTTTACCAAGTTTACCTTTTGTCTCGCGAACAGTAGAAGTAACACCTTTAATCTGCACACTTTCCATTTCCAAACTGCTACCTTCTTCTAAATAAAGAATAGTTTGTGGATTTAAAATTTTATCACCTGTGCCATCGCCTTCACCATAGTGTTTTTCAATATATTTTACTTTAGCGCCTTTTGCAAGATGAAAAGTGTGAATACCATCATGCTCAGATGTATTACAAGTATTATTATGAATTCCGCAACCTGCAATAATAACTACATCTGCATTTTCTCCAACATAAAAGTCATTATATACAGTATCATTAAAACCACCCTGTGTTAAAATAACTGGAATATGCACACTTTCATTTTTAGTATTTGGTTTTATAACAATATCAATTCCAGGTTTATCAGTTTTTGTGATAATATCAATATTAGCAGTGGTATTTCTAGAAATTGATTTTCCATTTTCACGGATATTGTATGCACCCATAGGTATTTTTTCAATTTCTGCAACTTGTTTTAGTAAGTTTTTTTCTATATTATCAAGTCTGTTTTCAATTTCACTATTCATAAATGCCTCCTTTATCTGCCATTACTCTGCAAGGTTTATTAGTCTGTTTTATCAATAAAGGTAAAAGTTGCTCCTTTGTTCCAGTAGCTTCTACTTTTCCATCAGTTAGTAATATAATTTCATCAGCAATATTTAATATTTTTTCTTGATGAGAAATAATTACAATAGAGGCATCTTTAATTTCATTATGCATTTTTTCAAAAACCCCAATTAAATTATTAAAACTCCATAAATCAATACCAGCTTCTGGCTCGTCAAAAACAGTAAGCTTAGACTTTTTGGCTGCAAGCATTGCAATTTCAATGCGTTTTAATTCTCCACCAGATAGGGAACTACTTATTTCACGATTTAAATAATCTTTAGCACATAATCCAACATCTGATAAATAATCACATGCTTCTGAAAGATTAATATTATTACCACTAGCAAGTTCAATTAAATCCTTAACAGTTAAACCTTTAAATTTTACAGGTTGCTGAAAAGCAAAACCAATACCAAGTTTGGCTCTTTCAGTAATATTTTTATCTGTAATATCTTGTCCATCAAATAAAATCTTGCCACTATCAGGTTTTAAAATTCCCATAATAATTTTAGCAAGAGTTGATTTACCTGAACCATTTGGTCCAGTTATGGCAATTAGTTTGCTGTTATCTATATTTAAACTAATATTATCTAAAATTTGCTTATTATCTCTAAAAAAAGATATATTTTTTAGCTCTAACATAAAATCCTCCTTTTTGCAACAATTATTTTAGCACAAAAATGCAAAAATTACAACTGCCTATTGACATAACTTTGTTTCTTTGATACAATGAAACAAAGAATAAAAAATTAAAAATTGAATATAATAAAGGAGAAGTAAAATGGAAGTTTTAAAAAAGGAGAAAACCATTATGAGACCTAAAAGAATATCAGTTTCTAGGAAAAGGCAAATTACTATTCCTCTAGAATATTGTAAGGCTTTAAATATAGAAAATGAAGTGGAGTGTATAATGAAAAATAATTCCATAATAATTAGACCTGTTATAGATACAAGCCAAGATAATTTTGCAGACTTGATTTTAGAGGATTTAATTAAAGAAGGATACAAAGGAAAAAAATTATTAGAAGAATTTAAAATAAGAAAAGAAAAAATAAGATATGCAATAAAAGATATGCAAGAAGAAGCAGATAAAGTAGCAGAAGATGAAACACCATATAGGACAATGGAAGAAATTTTCAATGAGGAGGATTAATAGGTGTATCAAATTAGAATAATGCCAAAAGCAGAAAAATTTATTAAAAAGCAAAAAGAGAAAAATTTAAAAGAAAAAATAAGAATTGCCCTTTTAGAAATACAAAAAAATCCATATATTGGTGAAAAGAAAATCGGAGATTTAGCAGGAATATATGGATTTGATTTATTTTATAATAAAACTAATTATGAAATCTCATATAAAATATATGAAGACAAAAATATAGTCGTTATTATATTAATAGGAACAAGAGAAAATTTTTACGAAGTTTTAAAATCATATATCAATTAGCATTTCCAGAATTTGAACTGCGTTTGAAGCAGCACCTTTTCTAAGATTATCTGCAACTACCCACAAATTTAATCCTGATTTAACACTAAAATCTCTGCGAATTCTACCCACAAAAACCTCATCCTTCCCACAACTATCCAAAACAGTAGGGTAAGCTTCTGAGCCAATATCATCTTTTAAAATAATACTAGGAGAATTTTTTAAAATATTTTTTAATTCTTGAAGCTTAAAATCTTTTTCAAATTCCACATTTATAGCTTCACTATGGCTATTAAAAACAGGAACTCTAACTGTTGTTGCAGTAACGGAAAGTTCTGGCTTTTTTAAAATTTTCCTTGTTTCATTAATCATTTTTTCTTCCTCTTTGGTATATCCATTTTCTAAAAATATATCAATATGTGGCAAACAATTGCTAAATATAGGTTGAGGGAATTTTTGAAGTTCATAAGTAGGCTTGATTTTTTCCTCATTTAAATCAGAAATTAAATCTGAATTTTCATAAATACTTGAATAATTTTCAATTCCGTGAAAGCAAATCCATTACGCCTTTATAACCTGCGCCAGAAACCGCTTGATATGTACTATACACAATCCTTTTAATTTTATAATTATCATCCAATGGTTTTAGTGCAACTACCGCTTGAATAGTTGAACAATTTGGGTTTGCAATAATTCCGTGGTTATTTTTAATCTCTTCTGGATTTACTTCAGGCACAACTAATGGAACACTACTATCCATCCTAAAAGCACTGCTATTATCAATTACAGTGCAGCCCTTAGAAACAGCGATTGGGGCAAATTTACTAGAAACAGCGCCACCTGCAGAAAAAATTGCATAATCAAAACCAACATCAAAAGAGGAAGCTGTTAATTCATTAACAATATATTCTTTTCCTAAAAACATGATTTTTTTACCAGCAGATTTACTAGATGCAAAAAAAGCATATTCATCAATTGGTAATTTCTTTTCCTCTAATACTTTTAAAATTGTTTTGCCAACAAGTCCAGTAGCACCAACAACGGCTAATTTCATATTATAATCATCCTTTCTAAATGAACAAATTCTTGTATACAATATTCACTAACAGCTTGCTTTTATGAGTAAATTAGTTTAAAATAGTTATAAAATTAAGCTCAAAAAGGGAGAAAAATGATAGATTTAAAACAAAATGTACAATATGTAAAAAGTGTAGGGCCTGCAAAAGTAGCCCTATTAAATAATTTAGGAATATATACTTTGGAAGATTTACTAACATATTTTCCACGCGAGTATGAAGATAGAATTAAAACCAAAAAGATAGCTGACTTAGTAGAAGGAGATGAAGTGACAATTGAAGCAAGGGCAGTTTCAGAGGTCTCTATAAACCGCATACGCAAAAACATGACAATTTTAAAACTAGTTGTGGAAGATGACACGGGAAGATGCGCAATTACATGGTTTAACCAGACATATGTTAAAAACCATATAAAAAGAGGGGAAACATATAGATTTTTTGGAAAAGTAACCAAAGAATTTAACCATTTGCAAATGACAAGCCCAGTATATGATGAAATAACAACACTTAAAAATACAGGAAGAATAATGCCAGTATATCCTTCCACATATCATTTGTCACAAACAGCAATTAGGCAAGCAGTAGAAAATGCACTTAAAATGGTAGAAAAAAAGTTAATAGAAACTTTGCCAGATTATCTGCTTACAGAATATAATTTAAAGGATTTAGAAACAAGCTTAAAACAAATTCATTTTCCAACCTCTGAAACAGAACGCTTTCAGGCAAGGAAAAGGCTAGTGTTTGAAGAACTCTTGACACTACAACTTGCTTTATTAGAATTAAAAGGCCAAACTGAACTTGAAGAGGGAATTTGCTTTGAAAAAGAAGCAAAAATGTCAGATGTGATTAATACATTGCCATTTAAGTTAACAAAAGCACAACTAAAGGTTTTAGAAGAAATTGATGAAGATATGGAAAGCACAAAGCCAATGAACAGATTATTACAGGGGGATGTTGGCTCTGGTAAAACCGTAGTTGCAATGATTGCAGCATATAAAGCTGTAAAAAGCGGTTATCAAGTAGCGGTCATGGCACCAACTGCAATTCTAGCAACACAGCATTTAGAAGAATTTAAGAAAATTTTAGAACCTTTGGGCATAAAATGCAGTTTATTACTAGGAGGAACAAAAGTAAGAGAAAAAAGAGAAATATTAGAGCAATTAGAAAATGGCACAATCCAGGTTCTAATTGGAACACATGCACTGCTTACTGAAAATGTTATATTTAATAAACTTGGACTAGTTGTAACAGATGAACAGCACCGTTTTGGAGTAAGGCAAAGAACTGCAATTATATCAAAAGGAGAAAATCCAGATGTGCTAGTTATGACAGCAACACCAATACCTAGAACGCTTGCCTTAATACTATATGGAGATTTGGATATATCTATAATTGATGAACTTCCACCAAATAGAAAAAAGATAGAAACATATGCAGTTACTAAAAGGTTAGAAGAGAGGACAAATAATTTTATACGCAAAAACATAGATGAAGGTAGGCAAGTATATGTAGTTTGTCCATTAGTAGAAGAAAAAGAAGAAGCTGAGGGAGAAGATAAAAAAGAGCTAAAATCAGTAAAAAAATGGACAGAGAAATATAAAAATGAAATTTTTCCTAATTACAAGGTGGAGTGCATATATGGAAAAATGAAACAGTCAGAAAAAGATGAAATAATGGAGGACTTTAAAAATGGGAATATAGACATTTTAGTGTCTACCACAGTTATTGAGGTAGGGGTAAATGTTCCAAATGCAAATATAATGGTAATAGAAAATGCAGAAAGGTTTGGCTTGGCACAACTTCACCAGTTAAGAGGTAGAGTTGGTAGAGGTGAATATCAATCATACTGCATATTAAAATATGATAGTCATTGTTCACAAGTTGCAAGGGAGAGGATGAAAATAATGCAAGAAACAAATGATGGATTTGTAATTGCAGAAAAGGACTTAGAGCTTCGCGGAACAGGGGAATTTTTTGGAACAAAGCAACATGGACTCCCAGAATTTAAGATTGCTAATTTATTTATAGATATGCCAATGCTAAAATCTGTTCAAAGTGTTGCACTAAAAATAGAAACTGAAGATTCAGGGCTAAAAGAAGAAAAAAATGCAAAACTTAGAAAACTTGTAGACAAAAAATTAAAGCAAAGTGTAGCCCTATAACTATTGACATTTACATAAAAAAACACTATTATATATATGTAAGATTTTAGAAAGGAGAAATGCCTATGTATACACAAATGCAAACTACTAAATTGGGTGGAGAATTAATCAGCTTTAAAATAAATGGCGAAGAAAAAATTCACCAAGGTGAAGCGGTGATTGACGAAAATGGCAAAACATATTGGAAAAGGCACTCACCAGTATTATTCCCAATTGTTGGAAAGCTAAAGAAAAACCAAACATTAATTGGTGGAAGAACATATGAAATTATGCAACATGGATTTGCTAGAGATATGGAATTCGAGCCAGTCACTAAACTTGACAATTTTCACTCATATGTGCTTAAAAGCAATAAATATACATTGGCACGATATCCTTATGAATTTGAGTTATATAATACATACCGAACAGAAGGAAGTAAACTAACTACAATATATAAAGTTGTAAATACAGGACTAATAAATTTGCCTTTTGGAATAGGCGGACATCCAGCTTTTAAAATAGATGGAGAAGAACTAAAAAAAGGCAATTATTATTTAGAATTTGCAGAAGAAGAACCCAAAATACATTTTCTATATTTAGTAGATGGATTAATTGGAACTGAATATGCTAAAAATCCAATGATTAATAAAAAAATTATTCCAATAGATTCACATACATTTGATAATGATGCATTAATAATGAAAGGAATAACATCAAATAAAATAAGCCTAAAAAATAAAGCTACAGGCCAAACACTATTAACAATGGATTTTACAGAATTTCCATATTTGGCAATTTGGTCAAAGCCAAATGCACCATTTATATGTATAGAACCATGGTTTTCAACTTCAGATAATATTAAAAGTTCAGGAGTATTTACACAAAAACAAGACATAATATCACTAAAACCAAAAACTTCATTTGAGTGCAAATACACAGTTGATTTTGGGGACGGGTCCAAGTCACCCTAAATAGGGTGACTTAGGGACGCTTCACTTGATAATAATTATTAAAGTAGAACAATCAATTTTAAATAAAAAGCCCAAAAAGAGTGAATTGGAAAACAAATAAGAAAAGGAAGAAAGTTAATGGGACAAATAATTATAATGTTAATAGCTTTAGTTTTAGTAGCGATAGGTGTTGTATGTATTTTTGATGCAAGATTAATTACTAAAAAAATGTTTAGCTTTGGGGACCAAAACGAAGGGAGCATGGGATTAAAAATTTTAGGATTTATATTAGTAATTATCGGTGCATTTATTTTCTTTTTCCAAATTTAACATGAAAATAAGGGGAGATTATATTAATGAGTAAAAAACATGAATTAGAAGGAAAGTTTGAACCAAAAAGTTTTGAAGATGAAATTTATAAAAATTGGGATAAAAAAGGGTATTTTAAGCCATCTGAAGATAAAACAAAAAAGCCATATACAATTGTAATTCCACCACCAAACATTACTGGAAAATTGCATATGGGACATGCCTTAGATGAGACTCTGCAAGATATTTTAATAAGATATAAAAGGATGCAAGGATATAATACTTTATGGCTACCGGGTACAGACCATGCAGCGATTGCAACAGAAGCAAAGATTGTAGAAAAGTTAAAAAAAGAAGGAATTACTAAGGAAGATTTAGGCAGAGAAGGCTTTTTGGAAAAAGCATGGGAGTGGAAAGAAGAATATGGTGGAGCAATTTTAAATCAATTAAAAAAATTGGGTTGCTCATGTGACTGGTCAAGAGAGCGCTTTACAATGGATGAAGGCTTATCAAATGCGGTAAAGCATGTTTTTGTTAGTTTATATAACAAAGACTTAATTTATAAAGGTAAAAAAATGATTAACTGGTGCCCATATTGTGACACTTCTATTTCTGATGCAGAAGTAGAATATGAAGAAGAACCAACACATTTATGGTATATTAAATATCCAATTAAAGGTGAAAAAGATAAATATATTGTTGTAGCTACAACCAGGCCAGAAACAATGCTTGGTGATACTGGTGTTGCAGTACATCCAAGTGATGAAAGATATAAAAACTATGTTGGTAAAACAGTTATATTGCCAATAATGAATAAGGAAATTCCAATTATTGCAGACGAATTTGTAGAAAAAGAATTTGGTACAGGAGCAGTTAAATTAACACCTGCACATGATCCAAATGATTATGCATCAGCTCAAAGGCACAATCTAGAAATTATTGAAGTATTTGATGAAAACTTCAAAATGGGTAACTTGGTACCAGAATATAAGGGTATGGATTTATTAGAAGCAAGGCAAAAAATAGTAGAAAGATTAGAAAAAGAAGGATACTTATTAAAAATTGAAGATTATACCCATAATGTAGGTAAATGCTACCGTTGCCACCATACAATTGAACCACATATTTCTGAGCAGTGGTTTGTAAAAATGGAGCCTTTGGCAAAACCCGCAATAGATGTTGTAAAAAATGGAGAAGTTAAATTTATACCAGAAAGATATGACAAAACATATTATAACTGGATGGAAAATATTCAAGACTGGTGTATTTCAAGGCAATTATGGTGGGGACATAGAATACCTGCATATTACTGCCAGGATTGCGGAGAAACGATAGTATCAGAAGAAGAACTACAAAAATGCACAAAATGTGGAAGTAACAATTTAAAACAAGACGAGGACACTTTAGACACTTGGTTTAGCTCTGCATTATGGCCATTTTCAACTTTAGGCTGGCCAGAACAAACAGAAGATTTAAAATATTTTTATCCAACAAATACATTAGTAACAGGCTATGACATTATTTTCTTCTGGGTTGCAAGGATGATATTTTCTGCACTTGAGCATACAGGAAAGCCACCATTTGAAAATGTTTTTATACATGGTATTGTACGTGATAGCCAAGGAAGAAAAATGTCTAAGAGTTTAGGCAATGGAATTGACCCATTAGAAATTATTGAGAAGTATGGAACAGATGCCTTAAGATTTTCACTAGTTTTAGGAATTTCGCCAGGAAATGATATTCGTTACATGCCAGAGAAACTAGAATCTGCATCAAATTTTGCAAACAAATTGTGGAATGCATCAAAATTTGTTTTAAGTAATTTACCAGAAGAAGATTTAAATAAAATGATGACTTCTGATGAACTACCAAAAGACCTATGTTATGAAGATAAATGGATTTTATCAAAATTAAATACTCTAATAAAAGAAGTTACAAATA
>CALXVE010000016.1 GCA_944391885.1 uncultured Clostridia bacterium
TATATTTTTTCCATAAAAACAAAATTTATACAAAAAACAGTTGTAAATTTTTTTAATAATTGATATACTTATAACATATAAAAAGTATTTCGTAAGAAAAAGGAGGAAAAATTTTATGGACGAAGAAAATAAAGAAGTTGTAGAAACAAATAATAACGAGGAAGTTGCATTAGCAAATAATGCAAATATAAAAATTTCAGATGACGTAATTGCAGTAATTGCAGGCGTTGCAGTGTCAGAAGTCTCAGGCGTTGCAGAAATGTCAGGTGGTTTTGCGGGAGGAATTTCTGAAGTACTTAGTGGAAAGAAAAATTTATCAAAAGGAATTAAAGTTGAATCTGGAGAAAAGGAAACCAAAATTGATGTTAACATTATTGTAGAATATGGTGTAAGAATTCCAGATGTAGCATTTGAAATTCAAAACAAAGTTAAAGCTGCAGTGGAAAGTATGACTGGACTAAAAGTAGTAGAAGTAAATGTACATGTTCAAGGTGTAAATGCACAAAACTTAGAAAACTCACAAGATGATAAAACAGAAAATAACTAAAAAAGTTAATTTGAAGGCACGGGCATAAAACTGTGCCTATGAATTTTTAAAGATATAATACATTTTGCATAAAGATAGAAAGGAATTGATATATTATGAAACTATTAGACAGAATAGGACTAGCATTATTTTCAACATTAATATTAATTATAGCAATTATCTCATCCTTAATAATTTTTGGATGGGTTGATGAAGGATGGGCGTTTGGAATTATAGAGTATGCTTTAAATAATCAAGTGACATCCAATATTTTGCTTGTATTGAATATAATATTTATTTTGTTAGCAATTAAATGCATATTTTTTGAATCTAATTCAAAAAACGAAATGGATTACAAAAATGGAATTTTATTAGAAAATTCAGACGGAAAGTTGTTAATTACGAGAGATACTTTAGAAAATTTAGTGAATGGTGTGGTAAAAGGTTTCGAAAGCGCAGAAAATGTTACTACGAAGGTAGATTTGGACAAAGAAAATAATGTAAAAGTATTTGTGAATTTGAGTGTAAAAGAAAATGCTATTATTAAAGAATTATCTACAAATTTGCAAACAAAAATAAAAACAACTATAAAGAAAATGTCAGACTTGGATGTAAAAGAAGTTAATATTAAAGTAAAAGACATTGAGCCAATTAAAGAGCAAATTGCAAAAGAGTAAAATTTTGCAGTGGAAAGGATTGTGAGAAAAATGGATGGTTTCACAGCATTTATAAATAAATATGGCGGAGCTATAGTGGGGCTAATTGTAGGAATTATATTAGCTGTACTAATAGTTTTTACTAATTTTTATAAAGTAATATTAGGAATTGCTCTTATTATAGTATGTGTATGGTTAGGAGCATATATTCAACGTAACAAAGAAAGTGTAAAAGAAAAAACAAAAAATTTCATTGATAAATTATAAAAGGGGATTAAAAACATGACAAGAACAGAAGGAAGGACACTGATTTTTGAATTACTATATAGCTTGGAAATTCAAAAAATAACAAAAGAAGAGCAAGAAGAGCAAGTAGAAATTTTTTTACAAGAAAATGAGGTAAATGAAGAAAAAACGGTTCAATATATTAAAGAAGAAATTCAAGGAATTAATGCAAATGAACCAGAAATAAGAAAGACAATTTCAAGTAACTTAAAAGAAGACTGGAACATTGATAGAATTTCTAAAGTGGATTTGGCATTACTTAAGCTTGGTATTTATGAGATTTTTTATTCTAAATTGCCATATAAAGTAGTAATAAATGAAGTTGTAGAACTTGCAAAAAAATATGGAGACGAACCATCTCCTTCTTTTGTAAATGGAATTTTAGCAAATATTATTAAAAACAATTTAAAAGATGATTAATTTTGAGGATTTAAAATGGTATATAACCCAATTAGTGTAACAGAATTAAATAAGTATATTAAGCAAAAATTTGAGGATGATGAATATTTTGCAAATATATTAGTAGAAGGCGAAATTTCTAACTATAAGCGCCACTATACAGGGCATTTATATTTTACATTAAAAGATGATAAATCATTAATAAAGTGTATAATGTTTAAAACCTATACTGGATATTTAGATTTTGAGCCACAAGATGGGATGAAAGTTATTATTTTAGGCAGTGTTTCTGTTTTTGAAAGAGATGGAACTTACCAATTATATGCAAAAGCAATTAAGCCACTTGGAAAAATGGGAGATTTAAGGGCTGCATATGAAGAACTAAAGAAAAAGCTTGAGAAAGAAGGGCTTTTTGATGAGTCACACAAAAAGAAAATACCAATGTACCCAAAAGCTATAGGAGTTTTAACCTCAAATACTGGAGCAGTTATTAGAGATATTATAAATGTTTCAACAAGGAGAAATCCAAATGTTGTAATCAAACTATTTCCAGTGCCAGTACAGGGAGAAGGTGCAGCAGAAAAAATTGCAAAAGGTATTGAATTCATGAACCAAGCAAAACTTGTGGATGTCTTGATTATAGCCAGAGGTGGAGGCTCACTGGAAGACTTATGGCCATTTAATGAAGAAATAGTCGCAAGAGCTATATATAAATCTGAACTTCCAATCATTTCAGCGGTAGGACATGAAACTGATTTTACAATAAGTGATTTTGTGGCAGATTTAAGAGCACCAACACCTTCTGCTGCAGCAGAACTAGCGGTTCCAGATGTTAAGGAATTAAATCAAAAACTGCTTTCATTTCAAAATAGATTTAAGCAAGCATTAAGCAGAAAATTGGAATTGATGAGATTACGCTATGAAAAATGCATGAAAAGCAGAGCATTTACAGGTGCATTGCAAAAAATAAATGAACAATACATATATGTTGACATGAAAATAAAGATAATGGAAAATGCAATTTTACAAAAGTTGCAAAAAAGCAAGGCAGATTTTCAAAAACTTGTAGTTCAGCTAGATACGCTTAGCCCACTAAAAACATTAGCAAGGGGCTATGGAATTATATATAAAAATGAAAAGAGAGTAAACAAAGTCAAAGACTTAAAACCACAGGATGAAATTATTATTAGGTTGCAAGATGGAAATGCAAATGCAGTAATTAAATAAATTTGGAGGAAATTGATATGAGTAAACCAGTAAAAATTGTTTTAATAGTTTTGATTGTTGCATTATTAATCTTTGGAGTTATTTTTGCAGTATATAGCGAGTTTAAAACAGAACCAATGGATGCAAACTCACAGCAGGAAAACATTTTAGATGATGCAAATGAAGGGTTAAATAACTTAATAAATGATATATTTGATGAAAACCAAGAAAATGAAGAAGCACAAAATAATGAGAAAAATACTGATGTGACAAATACAGAAACTTCAAATAATAATAAGGAAGAAGAGCCAGAAGAAGAAACTAATTCATCATTAGAAGGACAAACAACACCAGGAGAAAAAAAGGCAGTTGACCTAGTTAAAGATGAGTGGAAAAAAGAGTGGGGAAGCTTAGATGGAGTATCTTTTAACAATGTTTCAATTCAAAGTGATGGTAAATACTTAGTTGCAGTAAATGACAGTAAAACTACTAGATTAATTCATAGTTATATAGTTGATATAAGTACAGGAGTAGTTGAAGAAAAGGAGTAATTTTATAATATGAAAGAAGAAAAACAGAATTTTGAAGAATCAATAAAAGAATTAGAAGTTATTGCTTCAGAACTTGAAAATGGAGATTTAAGCCTAGATGAATCAGTAGCAAAATTTGAGCAAGGCATGAAACTATCTAAAAAATGCAGTGATTTGCTTGAAGATGCAGAAAAAAGAATAACTATTCTTTTAAAAGATGATGATAATAATGTAAAAGAAGAAAATTTTATACAGGAAGAGGAATAAAGGAAAATGCAGGGGATTATTAGCTTTATACATGAATATAGATATATTATAGTGCCATTTTTTGTATGGTTTGGAATACAATTATTTAAATTAATCTATGATTTAGTAACAACAAAAAAATTTAATTTTAAAAGAATATTACAATCAGGTGGTATGCCAAGTTCACACTCAGCAGTAGTTGTAGCATTAACAACAATGGTGGGAAAGGCAGAAGGAATTACCTCACCTTTATTTGGCATAGCACTAATATTTTCATGCATTGTTATGTATGATGCTGCAGGAGTAAGAAGGGCAGCTGGAAAACAGGCAAAACTATTAAATAAAATTGTGCAAACACCAGGATTGAGCAGTTTAGAAGTCTCTGAAAAATTAGTTGAAGTATTGGGGCACACCCCAGTGCAAGTGCTAGTTGGAGGATTAATTGGCTTCATAGTAGGAATTATCATTTAGGGACAGTCCCTTTTTACCCATTTGTGGGTGATTTGGGACAGGTCACATATAGTTAAATATGATTGATAAAAAAGGAGAAAAAATTATGGAAGATATTGAAATTGCAAGAAATACCAAATTAGAAAAAATTTCAAAAATAGCAGAAAATATAGGAATTAATGAAGAAGAACTAGAGCAATATGGAAAATATAAGGCAAAAATTTCACCAAGTGCATATGAGAGGCTAAAAAATAAGAAAAATGGAAAACTAATTTTGGTAACAGCAATTAATCCAACTCCTTTAGGTGAAGGCAAAACAACTATGGCAATTGGATTAGCGGACGGATTAAGAAAAATTGGAAAAAATGCAGTCCTAGCTTTAAGAGAGCCATCTTTAGGACCTGTTTTTGGAATTAAAGGTGGGGCAACAGGTGGTGGCCATAGTCAAATAGCCCCAATGGAAGATATTAATTTGCATTTTACTGGCGATATTCATGCAATTACTTCAGCAAATAATTTACTTTCTGCAATGATTGATAATCACATATATTTTGGAAATGAACTAGGATTTGATAGAGTAGTATGGAAAAGATGTGTAGATCTAAATGATAGACAATTAAGAAAAGTAAACACTGGACTATCAGAAGAAAAAAATATTGTGCCAAGGATGGATGGATTTGATATATCTGTTGCTTCTGAAATTATGGCAATTTTTTGCTTAGCAAGTGATATAAATGACTTAAAAAGGAGAATTGGCAATATTATTGTTGGCTATACAAAAGATAATAAGCCAATTACTGCAAAAGATTTAAAAGCAGAAGGAGCAATGACTGTTCTTTTAAAAGATGCTATTAATCCAAACATAGTACAAAGCCTTGAAAAAACACCAGCAATAGTACATGGCGGACCATTTGCAAATATTGCACATGGTTGCAATAGTGTAATTGCTACAAAGTTAGCATTAAAATTAGGAGACTATGTTATTACAGAAGCAGGATTTGGAGCGGATTTGGGTGCAGAAAAATTTTTAGATATTAAGTGCAGAAAAGCAAATTTAAAACCAGATGCTGTAGTATGTGTTGCAACAATAAAAGCGTTAAAATATCATGGTGGCATGCCAAAAGAAGAATTAGCAAATGAAAACTTAGAATATTTGGAAAAAGGATTTAAAAATCTAGAAAGGCATGTGGATAATTTAAAAAAATGCTATGGATTAAATGTAGTTGTGGCAATTAATAAATATGTTCAAGATACACCTGCAGAAATAAGCTTGCTAAAAGAAAAATTGAAAGAAAAAGGAATTGAACTAAGCTTAGTAGAAAGTTGGGAAAAAGGTGGAGAAGGAGCAGAAGATTTAGCAGAAAAAATAGTAAAATTAGTAGAAAAACCTTATGAATTTAAATTTTCATATGATTTAGAAGAGAGTATGGAAGAAAAAATAAAAGATATATGCACCAAAATTTATGGAGCAGAAGATGTTGAATATACCGAAGAAGCGCAAAAACATATGGAAGAAATTAAAAAACTTGGATATGATAAATTGCCAATATGTATTGCTAAAACACAATATTCATTTTCTGATGATGCTAAAAACTTGTTATGTGAAGAACCATTTAATATACATGTACAAGATATAGTATTAAGAGCAGGAGCAGAATTTATAGTAGTGCTAACAGGCAAAATAATGACAATGCCAGGTCTTCCAAGAATACCTGCTGCAGAAAAAATTGACTTAGATGAAAATGGTAATATTGTAGGAATATTCTAAAATTGAAGAAAATACAAATTTTGAATAAATGCACCAATTCTGGTTAAAATAATTATGAAAAATTTTAAGCAGAAAGTGGTGCATTTTATGTTCAAAACTAAAAAAACTATATATGCAATGATATGGATAACATTAGCATTTAGTTTGTTTTTATCATATCAAATATTTTTTAGAAATAGTGAAGCTGAGGCATTATCAAAATATGGCTCAAGAGGGGAAGAAGTTAGAACAATACAAACAAAATTAAAACGTTGGGGATATTATTCTGGAAATATTGATGGAATTTATGGGAGTCAAACACAGTCAGCAGTAAGATGGTTCCAATCAAAAAACGGCTTATCAGTAGATGGTATAGCAGGACCAAAAACATTAGCTGCAATGGGAATATATAATTCTTCTGGAAATTCTTCAAGTTCTGGAGCGACTAACTCCAATGATTTAAATTTGCTAGCAAGACTGGTATATGGAGAAGCAAGAGGAGAGCCGTACACAGGGCAAGTAGCGGTTGCGGCAGTAGTGTTAAATCGTGTTAAAAGTAGTTCGTTCCCAAATACAGTAGCAGGAGTTATTTATCAAAGTGGAGCCTTTGATGTGGTAAGTGATGGACAAATAAACTTAACGCCTGATAGTACAGCAAAAAAAGCTGCACAGGATGCTTTAAATGGCTGGGATCCAAGCTATGGTGCAATTTATTATTTTAATCCCAAAACAGCAACTAATAAATGGATTTGGTCAAGACCAGCAACTGTAACCATAGGTAATCACCGCTTTTGTAAGTAGTCACTGGGGACGGGTCCTAAGTCACCCTATTTAGGGGGACTTAGGGACGCTTCTACAAATGAGGACGGAGATTTTTGGGCGAATTTTTTATAATTATAAATCCTCACAATTGTATTATAACGTTGGTCCTTGCTGTCGCCTTCCATCCACATGTCAAAAATAAATTTTTGACGTGGGTAAAGTAGTTGGAAGGCTCTAGAACTACGCTAACGCTCCGCCTGCGCGGACTGCACTTATATAATACAATTGTGAGGATTTGGTAATTTTACTATCTTTCAATTGCCCAAAAATCTCCGTCCTCATTGATATACATTGCGGACGGTCCCCAAAAAATTCTTGACAAATTAACTGCATATTGATAATATAATAAAAGTAAATTAGCAAAACAAATTGGAGGCAACATGATATTATATCCAAAGTTATATTTAAATAGTGTAAAAGAAATTACTTTAGACTTATTAAATAAACATAATTTAAAAGGAATTATTTTAGACGTAGATAACACACTAATCGATTATCATAAAAATATACCAGATGGAATAGAAATATGGGCAGAGAATTTAAAACAAGCAGGCATATCATTATGTATTGCCTCAAATAGTAACAATAAAGAAAAAGTCGAACAAGTAGCAAAAAAACTAGATATTCCATACATATATTTTTCAATGAAACCATTAAAAGCAGGTTTTAAAAAAGCAAAAAACATATTGAACTTACCAAATGAGCAGATTGCGGTAGTTGGAGATCAAATTTTAACAGATATAATTGGTGCAAATAGGATGAAAATGTTTTCTATTTTGGTAAAGCCAATTGCAGAAAAGGACATATGGATTACTAGATTAAAAAGACCATTGGAAAACAAAATTATTGAAAATTACAACAAGAAAAAATAGATAGTAAAAGGAGAAGCGTCCCTGAGTCACCCTGTTTAGGGTAACTGGGACCCGTCCCCAACAAAGGAGTAAATAATGTACATAAATGATATTCATATTTTAATATATACTGCAGTAGGAGTAATAGGACTATTTGTAGGGCAATTTATTGATTGGTGCAATAAACGTTTGCCAGAATATAAAAAAGTATTGTCAAAAGAGTTTTTTTCTGAATATATGAGGCATTTTAAGCCAAACTATTTATTAATGATAATTACAGCAGTAGCATATTTGGGGTTATTATATACTTTTGATATAAGCCTAGACTTTTTTAAATATGCATTATTATTACCTATGTTATTATCAGCATTTTGTATTGATTTAAAACTACAAATTATACCAAACCGCCTAACATTAACAATATTTGAAACAGGACTTATATTTACATTTTTAAATGCTGTTTTGAATACAAACTTAGGAATTACAACATTTACAAATAGTATTTTAGGTATGTTAGTAGGTGGTGGAATTTTCCTATTAATTACTGTAATTGGTGGAATAATTGCAGGCAAAGAAGCAATGGGCTTTGGTGATGTGAAATTAATGGGAGCACTTGGTTTATTTTTTGGATGGCTCAATATTATAATTGTTTCTGTTATAGCATTTTTACTAGCAGCAGTTATAAGTATTGGAATTTTAATCTTTAGAAGAAAAGGATTTAATGATTATATACCATTTGGACCATTTATTGTGCTTGCATCATTAATTGTAATATTCACTCCATTTGATTTATTACTCACAATAGTTTTAAAAATATTTACATTAGGCTTGTACTCTGGATAAATGTAGAGTGGCGAGTGGCTTGCTAGTTAAGAATTTAGATTTTTAAATTTGCTGATTAGAAGATATTAATTTCTAACCTCTAACCGCTAACTTCTAATCTCTAATCAAAAGTGGGTGATTTTATGAACGAAAAAATTAGATGGTTAAGAGAAAAATTGCGTGGATTAAATATGCAGGGGATGATAGTATCCAATCCTATTAATGTAAAATACCTAACTGGTATAGATAGTGAAGGGGTACTGTTAATAACGCGCAAAGAAAACCACTATATAACAGATAGCAGATATCTAGAAGAAGTACATGCAACACTTACTATAGATGATGAAATAATTGTCTCGAATTTTACGGACATAAGCCCATACGATTATGAAAATTTTTTCTCATTTTGCGAAAATGTTGGATTTGAAGAAAACTATATAACATATGCAACATATAAAAACTATCTGCAAAAATACAAAGTGAATAACTTTGAAGAGACAGAATACCTAATTGAAAAAGGTAGGATGATAAAAGATGATGAAGAAATAGAAAAATTGCAAAAGGCATGTGAAATTACAGATGCATGTTTTAATCATTTGCAAAATTTTATAAAAATTGGCATGACAGAAAAACAAATTGCATATGAAATTGAAAAATATTTTTTAGACAATGGAGCAGATGGAGTGGCTTTTGAAACAATTGTGGCATCTGGAAAAAATTCATCCAAACCACATGCAAGAACAACCGAGAAAAAAATTGAAGCAGGTGACCCTATTACAATTGATTTTGGTTGTAAATATAAAGGATATTGTGCAGATATGACAAGAACAATTTTTGCAGAATATGTACCAGAGAAAATAAAGCCAGTTTATGACCTAGTACTAAAAAATCAATTACAAACACTAAATGATATGAAAGAGGGTATGACAATACGTATACTTTCAAAAAATGTAGATAATGATTTTAAATTACATGGATATAGTTTGGCACATGCTTTAGGGCATGGTGTTGGGCTAGATATTCATGAATTCCCATATATTAATAGTAAAAATGACAATATGCTTAAGGCAAATATGGTGGTAACAAATGAGCCTGGAATTTATGTACCTGGGGAATTTGGTGTTAGAATTGAAGATACGGTATTAATTACAAAATCTGGTTGTATAAATTTAACAAAATCGGACAAAAATTATATTATAGTAGGTTGATTTTAAGCCAAATAGGGTGTATAATAGTAAAGTATTTAATATATAATATAAAAATAGACGAATTTGGAAAGGGGAAAAATTATGGCAGAAGTATATATGGCAGGAGATTTTAGAAATGGAACAACATTTGAAATGGATGGAAACGTATTTAAAGTAGTTGAATTCCAACATGTAAAACCAGGAAAAGGTTCAGCATTTGTAAGAACAAAAATAAAAAATGTAATTACTGGAGCAGTAATAGAAAGAACATTTAACCCATCAGATAAATATCCAGCAGCACAAATAGAAAAAAGAGAGATGCAATATTTATATAAAGATGGAGATTTATATTATTTCATGGATAATGAAACATATGAACAATTACCATTAAATGAAGAACAACTTGGTGATAGCTTAAAGTTCCTAAAAGAAAATATGAACGTAAAAATACTTTCATATAAAGGAAATGTATTTTCAGTAGAACCACCAATGTTTGTTGAACTAGAAGTTACATATACAGAACCAGGATTTGCTGGTAATACAACAACAACTTCAGGAAAACCAGCAACACTAGAAAATGGATACGAAATTACAGTTCCAATGTTTATAAATATTGGTGACATAATCCGTATAGATACAAGAACTGGCGAATATATGGAAAGAGTTTAATTTGAAAGGGAGAAACCTATAAATGTCAGAATTAAGTAATCGTTATCAAAAAATTATGAGTGAGTTAAAAGAAAACATTAAAGATGAAAAACAAAAAGAATTTGTAATTGGAAAATTCCAAGAATTATCTATGATGTTCATGGATGTAATTGATCGTCTAACATATTTAACAGATTTTAGAATTAAAGAAATAGAAGAACAGCAGAAAAAAATTGATAAAAAAATGCAAAAAATTCAAAAATCTGTAGATAGTATAGAAGATGATATTTACGAAGATGATGACTCATATGAATTTGAAATTATTTGCCCATATTGTAATCATGAATTTGTTGCAGATATAAATTCAGATATTAACACAGAAGTGGAATGCCCAGAGTGCCATAACATGATAGAATTAGATTGGAATAATGACGAAGAGTGTGAACATGATTGCACATATTGTGAGCATGAGTGTGTAGCAGAAGATGACGAGGATTATGATGATGAGCAAATAGAAAAAATAAAGGAAAAAAATTCTAGCTCAAAAGCTAAAAACAAAAAACAAAAAAATATAGAAGATGACGATAACCAAGAAGATGATGAAGAAGATATGTAAATAAAAAGCCCTCTATTGAAAAAGTAATAGAGGGTTTATATATTCTCCATCTATACGAACTCCAAAGTGTAAATGCGGACCAGTTGTTGCTCCATTTGTAGGATTGCCATTTTCATCAAAATATTGATTACCGGGAACACCATAAACATTTTTAGGGCCAACATATCCTATGACTTGACCTTTTTTTATTTTATCTCCTTTTTTTACAATATATGTAGGTGAAACATGGCAATATGTAATTCTCATATTATCTACAGAAAGTGTAATTGTATATCCACCACCACCTAAAAATCCTGTAAAGGTAATTTCACCATCGCAGGTAGCAATAAGTTTACTACCTTCCGGTGCTCCAATATCTAAACCTGAGTGATAAGAAGTAGCGCCAGCTGTTGGAAGGTCGCGGTAACCAAAAGGTGAGGTTATTGTAGTATAGCCAGGTGCAGGCCAAACATATTCAGCACTTAAATCAATAGAAGAATAAAATTCTTCATAATCTTCTAAAATTACAGGCCCAAAAAAGCATGAAATAAAAATTACTAAAAAAATCAGAAAAAATATAAAAATATAAGAGAACTTAAAAAAGCCACTAGACATAAAAATACCTCCGTTCTAGTAGCCCCCGATTTTATTTATTTTTCTTACTTTTTGTTTGGATTTTTAAAAGCAAAGAATTTACTAATAAAGAAATTTAAAATAATAACAATTATTGTCATAATTAATTTATTTATCAAATACGCAGTATTATCAGTAAATATTCCATAAAATGCATGAATTATATCATTTAATAAAAATACTCCAACAATTTCTACCACCATGGTAAAAGCTCTGCCCAAAATAAATCTGCCAAATTCTACCCATTTTTCCTTTATTGTAGTAGCATATGTTTGAAATACCCATTTTCTATTTGTAAAATATGCAAATAAAACACATACAATAATGCCAATTGTACTTGCAATATTTCCTTCAACATTGAAAAATGCTTTTAAAACATATGATGTTACAATATTTACAACAGTTGTTAAAATGCCAAAAACTATATATAAAATAACTTCTTTATTTAATACTTTTTTTATAATTCCATTTAATTTTTCCATTTTATAACCCCTAATGTATTTTATCAAAAAACTTTGGTATGTAAATACCAAAGTTAATGGCAGGGGTAGAAGGATTCGAACCCTCACAGGCGGTTTTGGAGACCGATGTGCTACCATTAACACTATACCCCTAAATTTGTAGCTACAATCCATATAATAGCATAATATTATAAAATATGCAAGTAATTTTGAAAATTTTACAATGAGATTTTTTTAAAAATTTTGTCATCTTTTGTAAAAAAAACATTGCAAACAAAAAATAAAACTGATATAATATATTCTAGTATAGAATAAATATTTCAAATGATTTTATTAAGTGGAGGAACATATGAAAAATAAGGTAGTTAAGGCATTTGTTGCCATAGTATTAATCACTATAATGATTTTAATGCAATTACAAAATATAGCATTAGCGGGATTAATAGATAATGCACAGGGAGAAAGTGGATATAGTCCACCACCACCAACTCCACCAGATGACCCACCAACAACTATAGACCCACCGGACAAACCAACAAAGCCTTCTGGACCTCAAACGGTAACAATACCACATTATACGAGTATAAGTGGTAATGTATATGAAGATTTAGGATATAGTAAAATTCCAAGTGGTGGTCAAGATTCTTCAAATTCAGCTAAAATGGCAATAAGTGGAATAAAAGTTAAATTATTGAATTCATCTGGACAGGTAGTAAGTGAGCAAACAACAGGAGCAAATGGAAGTTATCATTTTTCACCATCTCCAGGTACATATACAGTAGAATTGGAATATGGAAATATTGATGGAGCTAACTTAAATAATACAGAACTAATAAAAAACATATTAAAATATAATGGTCATGATTACATAACAGTACAAACACCAGAAGATCAAGAATATTTGAATGTAGAAAAAGTAGAAATTCAGCAGGGTGGAAAAGGTGTAGCACAAGTATTTTTAGCAGTAGACTGTTCCGCAGTAATGAGAACCACTAGAGTAGACTATAATGGAGAAAAGAAATCAAGGCTAGAGGTTGTTGCAGAGGCCGCTAAAGAATTGATTAATACATTAATCAGCAGTGGTGATAATATATATGTAGGTTTAGTATTCTTCTCTGGAACTTGTTATAGAGCAGTATCATTGACTAAAAACAAAGAGTTATTAAATGAGGCATTGGATAACATTGTGGTAAATGGATGGCAGACTCCTAATACTGATATGGTAGCAGCATTTGATAAGGTATATGAATCATTTTATAATAATAGTAAAAATGACTCAAATAGATATATGGTAGTGCTATCGGATGGTATTCCAACAAAGGCTGGAAGCAATCTTCAAACATATCGTGATATGTCTGAATCAGAAATAATGAGTACACTAGAAAAAGTTAAAACAGTAACTAAAAATAAATTAAATCAAGTAAAAAATAGTGGAGTTAAAGTTTTTTCTTTAATGGTAAAATCAGATGATCAAGAGGAAAATGATTGGGCGGCAGATATATTTGATAAACCAGCATCTGATGTATTCTATTCGACACAAGATGGTATAGAAATGGCAAATACAATAAAGGAAAATTTACAAGAATATATTACAGAAAGTACGGAAGAAAAGGAATATTCTTCTTCAGGATTTGTAATAGCTGGATATGAAGACCCGGATAGAAGAAAAGAAGTAGATGATAATTTTAAAGATGTTTTCTACTATGGAAATACTATAATGTTTTCACAGATACAAAACTATAATGCATCACAGCAAGCAAAAGAACAAGCAAAAGAACTAAGTGAAAAAACATGGATGAAAGTTAGAGTTGGAACTTATTCAATAGATAGTGTACCAAGTCCATCTACAATAGAAGAAAAAAATGAAGAGGGTGAAGTTGTAAAAATTATACATCATGTAGCAGCTTCATATTCTGGGCAAGATGTTGTTTTAGCTAAAAGACCAACACTATCTTTAAGAATATTAGTAACAGCAAAAGCATTAAAGATAACATTGTCAGATAATAGAATATTAACAACAAAAACTGTAGAACCAGAATCAATGTTGCCACTAATAGAATATATGGACGAAGAAATAGCGCATGGTGCAACAATAGAAATTGAATATCAAATAGATGTGAAAAATGATTCGAACGTACAATGTAATTATCTAGAATTGATAAACTATTTACCAGAAGGATTTTTGTATAGTGAAAATACAAGATTGATTACTGAAAATAAGACAAATAAGGATTACAACTGGAAGCAAGCATCAGTAAGTGAATTGAATTCGAAAGGATATATATCAGATGAGGTAATGAAAAATCATTCTGGGAAAAGAGTTGTTATATCGCAATTAGGAGATCCAGATAATCCATCCAAAGACTTTTATATATCACCTGGAGGGCAATATACTGCTAACTTAGTAGTTAGCAAAACTATTAGTTCATTAGATAATTTAGTAAATGGAGACGAGGGTATAGAAGATACTGTTGAAGTATTAGCGTATAAAAATAGTGCAAATAGAAGAATGGCATATTTACAAAATGTAACAAGTGGTAATTATTTTATTAATTGGTTAATAGGAGTTTATCCAGGAGATGGCGAAGGTAGTGACTCAGCGCCAAATGCTACGAATCCTACAAATAAAGTAACTGTTATACCACCTACAGGAGTTTTAACTGTAGATGAAAAAAATGCACCAAAGATTTTATTGATTTTTACAATACCGTTAATACTAATACTTCTATTATTAATTAGAAAAAAACGTAAATAAATTCATTAAAGCAGTGTACTTAAAATACACTGCTTTTTTGTAATATGAAATTATATGAAAATGCCAAGAAAAAATAAAAAAATTTGTAAGGTTTAAATATGAAATTTACTTCATTAGACTTGTTAAATTACCATAAATAATGTATAATTAATATGTAGCTTATTTGGGGACGTATTTTGGTTTCGACACTATTCCAGAAGTATCAGTAGCGAGTAGTGGATTCTCACTTGGCCACTTAAATAATGTGAGAAATAAAAATAAACGCTGATAATAGAGAATTAGCATACGCTGCCTAATTGCGGCGACGTCTTACTTTAAGTGCCCACGCTTTTAGATAAGGCGACGACTAGTGGGAAACGAGTCTACTTTTAGTCATGGAAGTAGAGGGTAATTTAAATGACTACTTACTTTATAACTTTGTTTGTTAAGTTATAAAATAAGGAATAAACGATAACAAACTGCACTCGGAGAAACTGATATGGAAAGAATATTGGACAGGAGTTCGACTCTCCTCGTCTCCACCAATTTAAAAGTGGGAGGAAAATTCAAGTGAAAATAACAAAAGTAGAAGCATTAGCAAATATTGCAACAGATATTAGAATTGGGGCAATAGAGCAAATTTATGAAGCACAATCTGGACATCCTGGTGGCTCACTTTCATGTGCAGATATTTTAGCTGTATTATATTTTAATCAAATGAATATAGACCCTAAAAAGCCAGATGCACCAGCAAGGGATAGATTTATATTATCAAAGGGACATTGTGCACCGGCATTATATGCAACACTTGCACGAAAAGGATATTTCGATAAAGAATTATTAAAAGGTTTTAGAAAAATAGAAAGTAATTTACAAGGACATCCAGATATGAGAAAAGTGCCAGGTATAGATATGACAACAGGTTCTTTGGGACAAGGACTATCAGTAGCTGTAGGTATGGCAATTGGTTCAAAAATGGATAGTGCAGGTTGCAGAGTATATTGCTTAGTTGGAGATGGCGAGATTGAAGAAGGACAAATTTGGGAAGCTGCAATGTCTGCTAGTAAAAATAAATTAGACAATTTATGTGTTATAGTTGACCATAATGGCTTGCAAATAGATGGAAATATTGAAGAAGTTGCAGGTTTAGTAGATATTAAGGAAAAATTTGAAAGTTTTGGATTTAATGTTTTAAAAATTAATGGAAATAATATAGAAGAAATTATACATAGCTTTGAAGTAGCAAAAACTGTAAAGGGAGTTCCTACAGCAATTATTGCAAATACAGTTAAGGGAAAAGGCGTATCTTTTATGGAAAATAAGGCGGGGTGGCATGGAAAAGCACCAAACAAAGAAGAATACGAACAAGCAATTAATGACCTTAAATTACAATATATTATTTAAGTAGTAACGAAAGGATGAAAAAATGAACGAAGATAAAAAAATAGCTACACGCCAAAGTTATGGAGAAGCTTTAGCGAAAATAGGTAAAGAAAATAAAAATATAGTTGTATTAGATGCGGATTTATCAGGTTCAACTAAAACTAGCATTTTTGCAAAAGAGTTTCCAGATAGATTTATAAATGTTGGTATTGCAGAGCAAAACTTAATGGGAATTTCAGCAGGTTTGGCTGCATATGGTAAAATCCCATTTGCTAGCACTTTTGCAGTATTTGCTGCAGGTAGAGCATATGATCAAATTCGCAGTAGTATTTGTTATCCAAATTTAAATGTGAAAATTTGTGCAACTCACGCAGGAATTACAGCAGGCGAAGATGGTGCAACACACCAAATGCTTGAAGATATAAGCCTAATGAGAACTATGCCAAATATGCAAGTGTTTTCACCATCTGATGATATACAAACCAAATGGTTAATTGAAGAGATATCTAAAATTCAAGGACCAGTATATGTAAGGCTTGCAAGGATGGCAACACCTGTTATATATGATGAAAATCAAAAATTTGAAATAGGCAAAATGGTGCAATTAGGTGAAGGAACAGATGCAAGCATTTTTGCAACAGGTATTATGGTATCAGAAGCATTAAAGGCACAGGAAAAATTGGCACAAGAAGGGATTTATGTAAGGGTAATAGATGTTCATACAATAAAGCCAATTGATAGAGAAATGATTATAAAATGTGCAAAAGAAACTGATAAATTAATTACAGTAGAAGATCATAGCATAATAGGTGGTTTAGGAAGTAGTATTTGCGAAGTCTTATTAGAAGAATATCCTAAAAAAGTTACTAGAATTGGTATGAAAGACAGGTTTGGAAAATCAGGAAAAGCAGACCAATTGCTAAAATATTTTAAAATGGATAGTGGAGCAATTATAGAAGCTGTAAAAGATAATTAAACTTTGTGAATTTTTTGTGAATTTTAAAAAATAAAGAAACTTAAAGAAAAACAGAATAATAGCTGACTAAAGGCAAAATTATTCTGTTTTTTTATTAAAAAAAGTATTGCAAATAATGTATTTTATTGTTATGATAAAGAAGATAGTAAAATAAAATGTCATATAATAACATTTGCTAGACAAGGAGTAAAAAATGATTGAGTTTAGAAACGTAAGCAAAACATATGATACAGGGGTAGAGGCAGTACATAATGCAAACTTTATTATAGAAAAAGGGGAATTTGCATTTTTAGTAGGTAGTTCAGGCTCTGGAAAATCTACATTAATTAAGCTAATTTTAAAAGAGGAAGAACCTACTTCAGGAAATATTATTATTAATGGTAGAGATACCACATTTTTAAAACCTAAAAGAGTTCCATACTTAAGAAGAAGCATGGGGGTTGTATTCCAAGACTTCAGGCTTTTGCCAGATAGAACTGTGTATGATAATGTTGCATATGCTATGTATATTGTAAGAGCTACAAAAAAGCATATTCGTAGACAGGTACCAATGGTATTATCTTTAGTAGGACTTAGCAACAAAGCAAAAATGTACCCAAATGAATTATCTGGTGGAGAACAGCAAAGAGTTGCATTAGCAAGGGCTTTAGTAAATAACCCATCAATGCTAATTGCAGACGAGCCTACGGGAAACCTAGACCCAGAAACGGCTTGGGATATTATGAACTTATTAAGTGATATTAATAATAGAGGAACTACTGTAGTTGTGGCAACACATGCAAAAGATATTGTAAATAAAATGAAAAAAAGAGTTATACAAATTGAAGAAGGCAACATTGTAAGAGATGATAAAAAAGGTGGGTATGACAGTGAAGTATAGTATATTTGGTTATTTAATTGGCGAAGGTTTTAGAAATGTATTTAAAAATAAAAAATCTACAATAGCATCTTTAATTATCATGTGTGCAACTATGTTTGTGTTTGGTATATTCTTTATGGTGGAAGAAAACGTAAACCATTTAACTAAAAACATAGAACAACAACAAGGTATATCGGTCTTTATTAGTGATGAGGCGACAGATGAGCAGAGATTGGAATTAGAAAACAAAATCAGAAACATGGAATATGTTAATACAGTAACTTTTAAAACCAAAGAAGATGCTCTTGAAGAAATGAAAAATCTTTTCAAAGATAAGAAAAATTTGCTTGCTACATATGAACAGGATAATCCATTTAAAGCATCATTTGTTGTAACTTTAACAGATTTAGAGCAGGCAATGAACGTACAGACGCAAATTGAAAATGCTTCTGATATTGTTGCAAATGTAGTAGCACGTTCAGATACAATGGAAGCGCTAGTAAAAATAGCAGACGGAGTTAAGATTATTTCAATAGTAATTTTAGTAATTTTAATATTCATTTCTATATTTATAATAACAAACACAATAAAATTAACAGTACATGCAAGAAGAAAAGAAATTTCCATTATGAAATACGTTGGTGCAACAAATGGATTTATCAGATGGCCTTTTATGGTAGAAGGTATGATAATAGGGCTATTTTCAGTATTAATTTCATTAGCAATTTTATGCCCAGCATATAATGCAGTAGCAGGAAAAATTGAAACTGCTTTAATTGCAGAAAGACTTGAAATACCATTATTAACTTTACAAGAAATGTTTGTGCCTTTATTAATAGTTTATTTGGTATTAGGTCTTGGAATTGGTGCATTAGGTAGTGCAATATCTATGAGAAAATACCTAGAAGTGTAATATGGAGGAGAGAAACACATGAAAAGAAAAATTATATCTGTTCTATTAGTATTTATACTAATTTTAGCGATGCTTACAACTAGCTTTGCGTATACTCAAAGTGATATAAATAAGGTTGAAAATCAAAAGGCAGAAACAAAAAAAGAGTATAACAAAGTAAAAGCAGAAAAAGATTCCGTTTTAAATGAAATATCCGACCTAGAAGATTCTATTAGTGAATACGAAAGCGAGATATCAACATTAAATACTAAAATTGAAAAGTTAGAGACACAAATAGAAGATAAGGAAGAAGAGATAGAAGAATTAAAACAAGAATTCGAAGATATGCAAGAACTTTTAACAGATAGATTAGTAGCAATCTATGAAGAGGGGCAAGTTACATTTTTAGATGTTTTGCTATCTGCTGAAAGCGTTTGGGATTACATATCAATGCCAACTAGAATAGAAGAACTAACAGAAGCTGATAATGAGCAGATGGAAGAAGTTGAAAAACAAAGACAAGAAGTAGAAAAAGCACAAAAAGAATTAGAAGAACAAAACACAGAATTAACAAATACTAAAAAATCAGTTGAAGCAAAACAAGCACAATTAAAAGTAGTTAAAGCAGAAAAGGAAACAAAAGCAGCTAATTTAACAGAAGAACAGAAAGAATTACAAAGTAAAATTGATGATTACAACAAAGAAATTGAAAAAATGCAGGATGAAATTGATAAAGCAGGGCAAGATGCATCAAATCAGTATCAAGGGAGTTTTAGTGGAATTCTAAGTTGGCCATTATCAAGTAGTTCGCCAAATTATAACTATATAACTTCATATTATGGAAATAGAGTTGTACCAGTAGCAGGAGCAACAGCAAATCATAATGGAATTGATATTGGTGTATATTCAGGAACTCCAGTATATTCTGCAGCAGATGGATATGTAGCAGGAACAGGCTACAATAGCGCTAGAGGATATTGGGTAATGATAAAACACGCAGATAATTTATATACATTTTATCAACATTTAAGATCATATGTAGTATCAACTGGTAAAAACGTAAAAAGAGGTCAATTAATAGCATATAGTGGAAACACAGGAGTTAGTTCAGGACCACATTTACATTTTGAAGTACGTACAAGTTCAAGTCCAGACGATATAGTAGATCCATTAAATTACACACATTGGTAATTATATAAATCATAAAAATAAAGGAGGGGAATACAATGTTAAAAGCTAAAATTATATGTATTCTCCTTGCTATTATTTTAATATTAAGTTCATCAATTGTTTCGTTTGCGACAGAGAATAATGAAAGCACGGAAAACAGTGAAAATGTAGAAAATAATGTAGTAATTAATACAGAAGCATTAGAAGAACTAACACAACAAAGAGAAGAACTAGATGGAAAATTAGAAGAAGCAAACAGCAAATTAGAATATGTGCAAGGAGAAATGTCAAGCTCGCTTCTAGAAATTCAACAATTAAGTGATAAAATAATAGAATATGAAAATGAAAATGAAGACCTAAAAAATAAACTATCGACTTTGGAGACTTCAATTGCAGAGACTACACAATTATTAGATGATGTGACTGCAGAATATACATATAGATATGAACTTTTAAAACAAAGATTGGTGATAGTATATGAGGCAGGAGAACTTACATACTTAGATTTATTGCTATCTTCAACAACTTTATCGGAATTTTTATCTAGGTATTATGCAATGAGAGAAATGGCAGAATATGACAATGAATTAATAAACCAAGTAGAAGAACAAAAAGAAATTATAGAAAATTCTAAAGCAAAATTAGAAAATGAGACTGCAGAAGTGAAAATACTAAAAGCAAAAGCAGAGCAAAATGAAATTGTTATGCAAAATACAAAAACCTTATATGAAGGCTATGTGGAAAAATTATCTGACGAGGAAAAAGAATTAAATGATGAAATAAATGAATATAAAGCGGAATATGCAAGAATTCAAACAGCTATACATAATATTGCAACAAACACAGGAGATTTTGAAATTCAGTATACTGGTGGAGAAATGATATGGCCTGTGGCAACTTCTGGAACAACAATAACATCATATTATGGCACAAGAGAATATCCGCTAGCAAATTCACCGGCAATAACAGATTTTCACTTAGGATTAGATATTGCTGCAAATTCAGGTTCACCAATTGTAAGCGTACTGGATGGTGTAGTTACATATGCTGGATGGTTAGGCTCATATGGAAATTGTGTTATGGTTTATCATGGAGATGGACTTACAACCTTGTATGGTCATGGACTAAAAGTTTTAACCCAAAGAGGAGAAGAAGTAAAACAGGGAGATTTAATAATGGAAGTTGGTTCTACTGGAAATTCAACAGGACCACATGTGCATTTTGAAGTAAGAATAAATGGTCAAACAACAGACCCTTTAAAGATTTTAAATATGCCACAAAATGATTAATCTATAAAATTTAGGAGGAAGAAAAATTTAAATGGATAGAAGTAATGGACAGAGAGTTTACAAGACAATAATGTTGGTAATTATAATAATAATAATTACCTCTTTAGTGACAGCATACGCTACATATCAATATCTTATACATAATGGAATTAATGTTGTAGCAAAAGATGATACTAGCATAAGTGGACTAGAATTCACGCTTGCAAGTTTTAGAAGTGAATTAGAGGAAAAATATTTAGGTGAAATAAATGATGAAGAATTAATAGAGAGTGCAATAAAAGGGTATGTAGCAGGACTAGGAGATCCATATACTGTATATTATACAAAAGAAGAAATGGAAGAAATAATGCAAGAAACCAATGGAAATTACGTTGGAATTGGAATATATATGACATTAAATACAGAGAAAAATGTTATTGAAGTAGTTAGACCAATGGAAAATTCACCAGCGGAAAAAGCAGGAATTAGGCAAGGAGATATAATAACAAAGGTAGATGGAGAGGCATACTCTGGTGATGAAATGGATGAGGCTGCCAACAAAATCAAAGGAGAGGCAGGCTCAAAGGTTAAATTAGAAATTCTAAGAAATGGAGAAACACTTGAATTTGAAGTAACAAGAGAAAAAGTACTTATAAGCCATATAACTGCTAAAGTGCTTGAAAATAATATTGGATATATTGCAATTTCGGATTTTGATGGTGGCTGTGCCGATGAATTTGAAACAAAATATAAAAAATTAAAAGAACAAGGAATTACAAAATTAATTATTGATATTCGTGACAATGGTGGCGGAATTGTTGATGAGGCAATTGATATTCTAGAATTAATGACAGATAGAGGTTCTACACTATTAATTACTGAAAATAAAAATGAGCAAGAGGATGTAACGAAATCTACTAAAAATCCAATTATAGATATGCCAACAGTAGTTTTAATTAATGGATATTCAGCTAGTGCTTCAGAGATTTTAGCAGGAGCATTAAAGGATAATGAAAAAGCGATTTTAGTAGGAACTACTACTTATGGAAAAGGTGTGATACAAGAATTACACCAATTATCAGATGGAAGTGGACTAAAAATAACCACAAATGAATACTTTACACCAAAACACAATAAAATAAACGAAATTGGAATAGAGCCAGATGTTGAAATAGATTTATCTGATGAAGATAAAATGAATTTGAACTTAACAGATGAAGAAGATGAACAACTACAAAAAGCAATTGAAATATTAAAAAGCGAAAGCTAGAAAACTAATGTAAAACCATAATAGTATTTATTTTAAGAAACTTAAATAAAAATACTATTATGGTTAATATTTTAATTTTTGTGATTAAGCGAAAAGTTAAATGCAATTCTGTACAATAAATGCAACTTGTGCGAATACTTGGATTTTTTTGTAAAAAATTATAAAAATGTATTGACTTTTGTTTTGAAATTTAGTATACTAAGAAAGTCATCGGAAATGGGCGCATAGCTCAGCTGGGAGAGCATCTGCCTTACAAGCAGGAGGTCATAGGTTCGAGCCCTATTGCGCCCACCA
>CALXVE010000017.1 GCA_944391885.1 uncultured Clostridia bacterium
ATAGTATGTGATAGATGTGGTGTTGAAGTAACAAAATCAAAAGTAAGACGTGAAAGAATGGGACATATTGAACTTGCTGCACCAGTTGCACATATTTGGTATTTTAAAGGTATTCCAAGTAGAATCGGCTTAGTACTTGACATTTCGCCAAGAAACCTAGAAAAAGTAATTTATTTTGCATCATATATAGTAACAGATAAGGGAACAAGTGAATTATCTAAATATCAAGTATTATCAGAAAAAGAATATCGCGATGCAGAAGAAAAGTACGGCAAAGGTTCTTTTAAAGCAGAGATGGGTGCAGAAGCTATTGAAAAGCTTTTAAAAGAAGTTGATATTGAAAAATTATCACAAAAATTAATGAAAGAACTTGAAAAAGCAAGTGAACAAAAAAAGGCAAAAATAGTAAAAAGACTAGATACTATAGATGCATTTAGATTATCTGGAAATAAACCAGAGTGGATGATAATGAACGTAGTACCAGTTATTCCACCAGATATAAGACCAATGGTACAATTAGATGGTGGTAGATTTGCTACGTCTGATTTAAATGATTTATACCGTAGAGTTATAAACAGAAATAACCGTTTGAAAAGATTGTTAGAATTAGGTGCACCAGAAATTATTGTACGTAATGAAAAAAGGATGCTACAAGAAGCAGTAGATGCGTTAATTGATAATGGAAGACGTGGAAGACCAGTAACAGGTGCTGGTGGAAGAGCATTAAAATCATTATCAGATATGCTAAAAGGAAAACAAGGTAGGTTCCGTCAAAACTTACTTGGTAAACGTGTTGACTATTCAGGACGTTCGGTAATTGTAGTAGGACCAGAACTAAAACTATATCAATGTGGTGTGCCAAAAGAAATGGCAGTAGAATTATTTAAGCCATTTGTAATGAAAGAATTAGTAGGACGTGGAATTGCACATAACATTAAAAATGCCAAAAGGATGGTAGAAAGATTACGTCCAGAAGTATGGGATATTTTAGAAGATGTTATAAAAGACCACCCAGTACTACTAAACCGTGCTCCAACACTACATAGGCTTGGTATACAAGCATTTGAGCCAGTATTAGTAGAAGGTAGAGCAATTAAACTTCATCCATTGGTATGTACTGCATTTAATGCAGACTTCGATGGTGACCAAATGGCTATTCACTTACCATTATCACCAGAAGCACAGGCAGAAGCAAGATATTTAATGCTTTCTGTAAATAACTTATTAAAACCACAAGATGGTAAACCAGTTACAGTACCTACACAAGATATGATTTTAGGTGCATATTACCTAACAATGGAAGTTCCAGGAGAAATTGGAGAAGGAAACTACTATTCTTCACCAGAAGAAGCAATTATGGCATATGCAAATCATGATTTAGGTTTACACTGCAAAATCTGGGTTAGGATGGAAAAAGAAATCAATGGCAAAAAAATTCAAGGAAAAATTGAAACAACAGTTGGTAGAATTATATATAATGAAGGAATTCCACAAAACCTTGGATTTGTAGATAGAAGCAAAAAAGAAAATTTATTAAAATTAGAAATAGATTTCCCAGTTTCTAAAAAGAACCTAGGAAAAATAATTGCAAATTCTATTAATGCAAATGGATTAAGCGCAACTGCAGAACTATTAGACTATATTAAGCAGACAGGATTTAAGCACTCTACAACAGCAGGTATTACAGTATCAATTGATGATGTTAAAGTACCAGAAGCTAAAAAGCAAATATTAATAGATGCAAATGAGCAAGTAAAACAAGTATTAAGACAATATGAACGTGGTCTAATTACAAACGAGGAAAGATATAATGCAGTTATTAAAATTTGGGAAAAAGCAACAGATGATGTTACAGTTGCAATGAAAGATAATTTTGACGATATGAACCCAGTATACATGATGAGCCAATCAGGTGCCAGAGGTAACCTAAACCAATTAAGACAAATTTCTGGTATGCGTGGATTAATGGCAAGTACAACAGGTAAAACAGTTGAAATTCCTATTACATCATCTTTCCGTGAAGGATTAGATGCGCTAGAATACTTTATTTCTGCACATGGTGCTAGAAAAGGTTTAACAGATACAGCTTTAAGAACAGCAGACTCTGGATACTTAACAAGAAGACTAGTAGATGTATCACAAGATATTATAGTACGCGAAGATGACTGCGGAACAATAGAAGGAGTTACATTAACAGATATTAAAGATGGAAACCAAGTAATTGAAAAATTAGAAGAAAGACTACTTGGAAGATATCCATTAAAAGATATTATAGACCCAAAAACTAAAAAAGTTATAGTAGATACAAATACTATGATTACAGAAAAAATAGCAGAAAAAATTGTATCACTTGGAATAGATAAAGTTGAAGTTCGCTCTGTACTTGGTTGCCATACAAAACACGGAGTTTGCCGTAAATGCTATGGTATGGGATTAGCAACACGTGATGAAGTAAATATTGGTGAATCTGTTGGTATTATTGCAGCACAATCAATTGGTGAACCTGGTACACAGCTTACAATGAGAACAATTCACTCTGGTGGTGTTGCAGGTGTTGCAGATATTACTCAAGGTCTTCCAAGGGTTGAGGAATTATTTGAAGCACGTAAACCAAAGGGATTAGCAATTATTACAGAAATCGCAGGAAATGTTAAAATTTCTGAGGAGAAGAAGAAAAAAGAAGTTATTGTAACTTCAAAAGATGATTCAAAAACATATACAATACCATTTGGCTCTAAACTAAGAGTAAAAGATGGTGATACAGTAGAAGCTGGAGACCCATTAACAGAAGGTTCAATAAATCCAAATGACATTTTAGCTATAAAAGGAGCAGAAGGAGTATTTGAATACTTAGTACAAGAAGTACAAAAAGTTTACCGTAACCAAGGTGTTGACATTAATGATAAGCATATTGAAGTTATTGCTAGACAGATGCTTAAAAAATTAAGAGTAGAAGATAATGGTGACACTGATATGTTTGCAGGCTCTTTAGTAGATATATATGAATTTGAAGAGAAAAATGCAGAAGCAATAAAAGAAGGAAAAAGACCAGCAACAGGAAAACGTTTATTACTAGGTATTACAAAAGCATCACTTGCAACAGATAGCTTCTTATCTGCAGCTTCTTTCCAAGAAACTACAAGAGTTTTAACAGAAGCAGCTGTAAAAGGAAAAGTAGATGAATTAATAGGACTAAAAGAAAATGTTATTATAGGTAAATTAATTCCAGCAGGAACAGGACTTTCAATGTATAGAAATAAACACATAAACACAGAAGAAAACGAATAAAAACTAAAGAAATGTCAGTTTAAATATATATTTAGCTGACATTTCTACTTGTATGGATAATTAAAATATTAATAAAAGAGGTATATATGCTAAAAGAAGATCCAATTTTTGAATATATGAAAAAAATGAAAAATATAATGGAATTTTTGGCAAGAGGAAATGAGATACTTACACAAGATAAAAAAATAGTAAGCTTCGATAGAAAAATGATAACTGAAAGTGGTTGTATATCAATTGAAGAAGTTGAACTTTTTGACACCATAGAGCGCAAATACTATAACGAATTAGGAAGTATACACAGAATGTCAGAATTAATAATAAACAATACTTCATATGAAGAATTAGAATCAGTAATATTACCATATATATCACAACCATTTAATTCTAAGAAGATTAATAAAACACACTATAAAGAATATAAAATGCTAAAAAATAGAATGAGAGAGCTTCTAAATAAAATAGCTATTCAGATATATATGGGACTTAGAGCAAAGCCTACAAGTATGGAAGTAGCTCTTATTGAAGCGCTAGATGAAGATTCGAGAAGAAAAGCACAAATAATTGAAGACGACCAAGAAGCAGAGTTTGATGAATATATTGAAGATTTAGAAGAAAGTATACCACAGGAAGAAGCAGAACAAGAAAAATATTTAATATATAGCATAGGTCAAGGAAAATTCTATTTAATGCAAAACGATGAAGTATTAGCTGAAAATGTTGATGTAAACCTAGGCATGGAAATAGTTACAGGATATTTATATAGAGAAGAGAGAGAAAGATTAATAGAAGAGTTACTAACAGGAAAATCTCAAAAAACGGATATAGAATATGATGGAATTCATATCTATATAGATGGAGATGCTGAACAACGATAAAATTAAATTTGACAAAACACATTAAAAATTGTACAATATTATACATGAAGATAAAGGAGGCGTTTATGCCAAACAAGAGCAATAAAAAAATATTCGAAGGATTAGTATCAAAAACTAAGATTTACTTAGTAGTTATAGCAATTTTACTAATCCTAATTTGTGTATTAAATACAAAATGTATCTTACCATCAATTATAGTATATGCACTAATATTACTATATACTTACTGGAGCAACAAAAAACGTAGGAGTGAACTATCTGAACATATTCAAGAGTTAACATTTCATGTGGATAAAGTTGCAAAAAATACAATGATTAATTCTCCATTTCCACTTGTAATAGCTGAGACAGATGGAAATATTTTATGGAAAAGCACAAAATTTACTAAAGAATTTGCAAACATTGATATTGCAAATATTTTAAAAGATTTATTAAAGCAAATAAAACTAGAAATAGAAAATAATCCAGAAAATTCAGAAAAAGATATATATAAAGAGCAGGAAATAGGAAAAAAAATTTATCAAATTTTTGGAAAATATACTAAATCAAAAGAAGAATATATGGTAACATTATACTTTTTAGACGAAACTGAAACTTTAAAACTAGAAAAAAGATACCAAGATTCTCAAATATGTGTAGGAATTATTATGATAGATAATTTCGAAGAAATAAATCAAAGAATAGAAGACGAAGAAAAACCAATATTAGTTGCACAAATCGAGAAAAGTATATATGACTGGGCAAGCACATTTGAAGGATTGGTGGTAAAATCCGAAAGAGATACATTTGTGTGCATTTTTGAGAGAAGATATTTAGAAGAATTAGAAGAAAAGAAATTTAATGTTTTAGATACAATAAGAGAGTTAGAACTAACAAACAAGATAGAAATAACATTAAGTATTTCGGTATCTGCAGATGGACAGTCGAATTATGAAAAATATAAATCCGCACAATCAGGATTAGATATAGCACTTGGCAGAGGCGGAGACCAAGCAGTTGTTAGAAAAGAAGGAAAATACTATTTCTTTGGCGGAAGAACACAAGAAGTAGAAAAACTAACAAAAGTAAAAGCAAGGATTGTGTCACATGCATTAGAAGAATTAATAGAAAATGCAGAAAATGTAATTGTTATGGGACATGTAAATGGAGACATGGATTCCATGGGAGCCAGCATGGGAATATATAGCTTAGCTGAAAGTTTAAACAAAGAAGCATATATAGTATATAACTCTACAGGAACAAATTTACAAAATTTTATAGAAGTGGCAAAACAGGAAAAAGAATATAATCAAGCAATAATAAATAAATCAGAAGCTTTATCAAAAATAACATCTGAAACATTGTTAATTATTGTAGACACTCACAAAAAAAACTATGTAGAAGTACCAGAATTATTAGAAGAAACAAGTAAAATAGTAATAATAGACCACCATAGAAAAAGCCCAGACTATATTGAAAATGCAATACTTACATTTCATGAGGTCTATGCCTCATCTACTTCTGAACTTGTAACAGAAATATTAGAATATGCTACAAAACCAGTAGAACTAACAACATTAGAAGCAGAAAGCCTATATGCAGGAATAATGATGGACACCAAAAACTTTACATTTAAAACAGGTGTAAGAACATTTGAAGCAGCAGCATATTTAAGAAAATGCGGTGTAGATATTATAAGAGTTAAAAAATGGTTCCAAAGTGACCTAAAAACATATAACAAAATTTCTAAGATTGTAGAAAAAACAGAAATAATAAATGATAATATTGCAATTTCTACATATGAAAAAAATGATAAAGATGCTAACATCATTTGCGCAAAAGGAGCAGATGAATTATTAACAATTAGTGATATAACAGCATCATTTGTTATAGGAAAACTAGGAGACAAAGTGTGCATAAGTGGCAGGTCAATAGGAGATATAAACGTTCAAGTTATACTAGAAAAACTTGGTGGTGGTGGACACATTACACTTGCAGGTGCGCAAGTTGAAGGTATGACAATAGAAGAAGTAAAACAAGAATTAATTATTAGAATAAATGAATATTTGCTGGAAGTTGGAAGTTAGAAGTTGGAGATTAGAGGTTAGAGATTAGAGGTTAGAGGTTAGAAGTTGGAATTTAGAAGTTAGAGATTAGAGGTTAGAAGTTAGAATTTGGAGGTGGGGCAACCAGTGATTGCCCACACTAAAAATATGAATTAAGTGAGGTAGAATAAATGCAGGTAATTTTATTACAAGATATTAAAGGTGTTGGAAAAAAAGACGAGATAATAAATGCAAATGATGGATATGCTAGAAATTACTTATTACCTAAAAAACTTGGAGTAGAAGCAAACAAAGAAAACTTAAGCAAACTAAAAGCTAAAAACGACTCAAAAGCATATAAAAAATCTGTAGAAAAAGAAGAAGCACAAAAAATAGCAGAAAAGTTAAAAGGAATTTTATTAAAAATTCCAGTAAAATCAGGAGAGAACGGAAAGATTTTTGGCTCAATAACTTCAAAAGAAATTGCTGATAATTTAAAAGAGCAATATGGAATTGATGTTGATAAGAAGAAGATTGATTTAAAAGAGCCTATTAAGACTATAGAAAGTGCAAGTATTAATATTAAACTTTTTGAGGGCGTTGTAGGAACATTAAAGGTGCAAATTATTTCTAAATAAATTTTAAATTGGGGGCTTTAAAATGGAACTAGGAAAAATACCACCACATGACATAGAAGCAGAACAAGCAGTAATTCGGAAGCATGCTAACAGATAAAGATGCCATATCTTCTGCAGTAGAAGTACTAAAACCAGAAGACTTTTATCGCGAAGACAATAAAATAATTTATGAAGCAATTTTAAACCTATATAACCGCGCAGAACCAGTGGACATTATAACATTAAAAACAGAATTGCAAACAATGAAAAAGCTAGAAGCAGTTGGTGGACTAGAATACATTGCAGAGCTTCCAGATAAAGTACCAACCACAGCAAATGTGGAACAATACATAAAAATAGTAGAAGAAAAATCATCTCTAAGAGCATTAATAAAAACAGCAAATGAATTAATAACACTTGGATATGACCAAACATTAGAAGTAGAGGATATACTAGATTCAGCAGAAAAAAGAATTTTTGATGTTATACAAAACAGAAATCAAAAAGGTTATACTTCTATAAAGGATATATTAGTAGATTCATTTACTCAATTAGAACAACTATACAATCAAAAGCAACATATTACAGGTGTGCCAACAGGATTTGCAGACTTAGACTATATTACAGCAGGGCTTCACCCATCAGATTTAGTTATAGTAGCGGCAAGACCAGCTATGGGAAAATCTGCATTTGCATTAAATATAGCAACAAATGCAGCAGTAAGAGCAAATACGCCAGTTGCAATATTTAGTTTAGAGATGTCAAAAGAGCAAATGACAAACCGTATATTATGTAGTGAAGCAATGGTAGATAGCAATAAAGTAAGAACAGGAAAAATAGAAGATGATGACTGGACAAAACTTGCAGAAGCATCTGGTACATTATCAACTTCACAAATATTTATTGATGATACACCAGGAATTTCAATTATGGAAATACGTGCAAAATGCAGGAAACTAAAACTAGAAAAAAATATTGGGTTAGTTGTTATAGATTATATACAATTAGTACAGGCAAGTAATAAGAAAAATGCAAGTCGTGAACAAGAAATTTCAGAAATTAGCCGTTCATTAAAAATTTTAGCAAAAGAAATTGGAGTTCCAGTAATTGCACTTTCACAACTTTCAAGGTCAGTAGAACAAAGACCTGACCATAGACCAATGCTATCAGACTTACGTGAATCTGGTGCAATTGAGCAAGACGCAGATATTGTTATGTTTTTATACAGGGATGATTATTATAACGAAGATAGCGAAAAGAAAAATATAGCAGAAGTAATTTTGGCTAAGCATAGGGCTGGTGGCACAGGAACTGTAGAATTAGCATGGCTTGGAAGCTATACCAAATTTGCTAATTTGGATAAATATAGGTAAAAAGATGTTAGAAGAAAAAGTATTAAAAACAATTAAAAAATATAACTTAATACAAAACGATGATAAAATCGTAATAGGAGTATCTGGCGGACCTGATTCAATGTGTCTGCTAGATTGTTTATATTGCCTAAAAAATAAATTAAATATAGAATTGATAGTGGCACATGTTAACCATATGATAAGACCTGAGGCAAAAGAAGAAACAGAATATGTCAATGAATATTGCCAAAAACACGAAATTCCATGCTATATAAAATATGAAGATATAAATAAATTAGCAAAAGAACAAAAAAGAAGTTCAGAAGAAGTTGGAAGAAAAGTAAGATATGAATTTTTTGATGAAATAGCTAAAAAAACAGGAGCAAATAAAATAGCTACAGCACATAATGCAAATGACAATGCAGAAACAGTGCTAATGAATATATTAAGAGGAAGCGGAACTTCTGGCTTAAAAGGAATAGAAATAAAAACAGAAAAATATATAAGACCACTTAGAGAGTGTGAAAGACATGAGATTGAAGAATATTGCAAACTTAAAAATTTAAACCCGAAAATTGATAAAACAAATTTTGAAAATATTTATACAAGAAATAAAATAAGAAATGAACTTATACCATATTTAAGAAATAATTTTAATCCAAACATTATTCAGGGACTAAATAGATTATCTGCTTTAGCAAAACAAGATGACGAATATTTTATTAAAATAGTAAAAAACGAGTATGAAACTTTAAAAATAGGGGAAAATGAAAAAGAAATTATATTGGATTTAAAAAAATTTAATACACTTCCCAAAGTTATAAAAGCAAGATTACTTTTATATACTATTAACAAATTAATAAAATCGGCACAAGGCATAGAAAAAACAAACATAGAAGACCTAATAAAATTGTGTCAAAATAATATTGGAAATAAATATCTAATGCCGAATAAAAATATAAAAGTATATGTAAAAAAAGGTGAAATATTCTTTTTAAAACAATAAAACATAAAGTAAAACTTTTGTGAAAATACTTGAAATTGCTTAACCAATATGGTATAGTCTACACTGAATTAGATTGTATTTTTGAGGAGGAAAAAAATTGAAAAACAGTATTAAAACATTAGCTATGTGGCTAGTTATAGGAATTATATTAATTGTGTTAATTAGCTCTATTATAGAAAACACAGATAACAAATTATCATATTCAGAATTAATAGCAAAAGCGGAAGCCGGAGACGTTAAAGAAATAATGCTATCATCAGATGGCACAAGAGCAGAAGTGAAATTAAAAGACGAAAACTTTACAAAAGAAGTTAATGTGCCAAGTGTAGATAATTTATTAGATTCATTAAATGAAAGCATGAAAGCAGGAACCATTACCGTAAATAAAGAATCAGAATCTATTTGGATGGTAATTTTAAGCTTACTTACACCATTTGGATTATTAATTATATTCTTTATATTCTGGTTCTTCCTAATGGGGGGAATTCAATCAGGTGGCGGAGGAAATGGCAAAACAATGTCATTTGGAAAAAGCCGTGCTAGGATGATAAACCCAGCAGATAAAAATAGGGTTACATTTAATGATGTAGCAGGTGTAGATGAAGAAAAAGAAGAACTAGAAGAAATAGTAGAATTTTTAAAAAATCCAAGAAAATTTACAGAAATGGGAGCAAGAATTCCAAAAGGTGTGCTACTTGTTGGTCAACCAGGAACTGGTAAAACACTTTTAGCAAAAGCAGTTGCGGGTGAGGCAGGAGTACCATTTTTCTTCATAAGTGGTTCAGACTTTGTAGAAATGTTTGTTGGTGTTGGTGCATCACGTGTAAGAGATTTATTTGAAGAAGCAAAGAAAAAAGCACCATGTATTATATTCATTGATGAGATTGATGCAGTCGGTCGCCAAAGAGGTGCAGGTCTGGGTGGTGGACATGATGAAAGAGAGCAAACACTAAACCAATTATTAGTTGAAATGGATGGCTTTTCTGCAAATGAAGGTGTTATAGTATTAGCTGCAACAAATAGACCAGATATACTAGATAAAGCATTATTAAGACCTGGTAGATTTGATAGGCAAATAGTAGTATCAAACCCAGATGTAAAAGCAAGGGAACAAATACTTGAGGTTCACAGCAGAAAGAAAAAATTAGCAGATGATGTTGACCTAAAAATAATTGCAAAAAATACTTCAGGATTTTCTGGAGCAGACCTAGAAAACATTTTAAATGAGGCTGCTTTATTAGCAGCAAGAAGAAACTTAAGCCAAATTACAATGCAAGAAGTAGAAGATGCCATGGTTAAAGTAACAATGGGTCCAGAAAAGAGAACAAGAGTAAGAAGTGATAAAGAGCAAAAATTAGTTGCATTTCATGAAGCAGGTCATGCTGTTGTAAGTAGATTTTTACCAACACAGGACCCAGTACACCAAATATCTATAATACCAAGAGGTATGGCTGGTGGATATACAATGTATCGCCCAACAGAAGACAAAAACTTTATGTCTAGAACAGAAATGGTAGAAACCATTATTTCATTACTAGGTGGTAGAGTTGCAGAAAAATTGGTATTAGATGATGTTTCAACAGGTGCAAGCAATGATATAGAAAGAGCAACAGCAATTGCAAGAAACATGGTAACAAAATATGGTATGAGTGAAAGAATAGGAACAATTACATTAGGCTCTAGTCAAGAAGAAGTATTTTTAGGTAGGGATTTAGCTCATACAAAAGAATACTCAGAAGAAACTGCAAATGTAATTGATGAAGAAGTAAAAAGCATTATAGATTTTGCATATCGCAAAGCAGAAGAAATATTAAAAACACATATGGATAAGCTAACAGCAGTAGCAAATGTACTACTTGAAAAAGAAAAAATAGACGGAGAAGAATTTGACGAAATATTTAATTCATAGTTAATACAAAAAATAGGTTGCACTTTATATGCAACCTATTTTTTAATCACCTAATGTAATTTTAATTATTGTACCTTCTTCAACAGCAGTATTTCCTATAGGGTCTTGACTTACCACAATTCCAGAACCTGTAACACTATAATTTAAATTCTTTTCTTCAAGCAATTCCTTTGCTTTAGAAAAACTTTTACCAATTAAGTTAGGAACTGAAACGGAAACTCTTGTATTATCATCTTCTGTATATAACTTAACAATTGCATCTTCAGCAAGCTGAGAACCTTTAACAGGGTATTGTTCAGTAACTAAACCATCAGAATCTGCAGAAGTACTACAAGTAAATCCTGCCTTTTCCAATATTTTTTTAGCTTCTGCTACAGTTCTATTAGTTACATCTGGTAAAGTTGTAGTTTTTGTAGAACTAGAATTTCCTGTATTATCAGAAGGAACTTGCAAATATGGTAATACCTCTGCTAAAATTTGCCTTGCTAAAGGCACAGCAACAAGGTTACCTTGAACTCCTTTAAATCCTTGTGGGTCATATAATGTAACTAAAAGCACAATCTCTGCATTTTCAACAGGAGCAATAGCCACAAAAGATGAAGTAAAACCTTCTTCTTCATTTCCTGGGTCTGGCTCGGAAGTACCAGTTTTACCAGCAATAGAATACCCCTTTATTGCAGCATTTTTCCCAGACCCGTCAGTTACCACAGTTTCAAGCATATCCATAACTTTATCTGCAGTTTCTGCAGAAATTACCTGTCTAACCTGTACTGGGTCAATAGTAGTAACAGCGCCAGTATCAGTGTTTTTCATTTCTTTAACAATTCTAGGTTTCATAAGAATACCATCATTTGCCACACTTGCAACAGCTGTAATCATTTGTAGTGGTGTAATTTCAAATCTTTGACCAAATGATAATGTAGCAAGCTCTACAGGACCTACATTATTAATATCCCAGAAAATAGATGAAGTACTTTCTTCAGCTGTTTCAATACCAGTTTTATTGAAAAAGCCAAATGCATCAGCATATTTATAAAAAGTATTAGCACCAATTTTTTGTCCTAATTGAATAAATGCAGGGTTACAAGAATTTGCCAAGGCATCACGTAAACTTTGCTTACCATGCCCAGAAGTGTGTGCACATTTGATTTTTATGCCAGAAACCATTTCATAACCTTTACAAATATAAGCATTTTCCTTATCGCTAGACGCCAAGTCTTCTTCTAAAGCAATAGAAGCAGTAATAATCTTAAAAACAGAACCTGGTTCATATGTATCAGAAACAGCACGATTACGATACACAGAATATAAGGTATTTGTACGTTCTTCAGAGGACATTTTTTTCCACTCTTTTTCAGTATAACCACTTGGCATTTCAAATGGAGTATTTAAATTATAATCTGGATAAGTCGCCATTGCTAAAATATCACCAGTTTTAGGATTCATTGCAATAACATTACCACCACGACCACATTTATTTTCAATGCAAGCCTGTTCTAAATACTTTTCAACAATAGTTTGAATATTTGCATCAATAGTTAAAGTAAGGTCATAGCCGTTTTCAGCCGGAATATATGTCTGGTTTTCATCAGGTATAAGTTCTTGAATAGCATCTTGTGAAGTAACAAGCTTTCCGGGGGTACCTGTTAAAATATCATCCCAATAAAGTTCCAAGCCATAAAGTCCTTGATTATCATTACCACAAAAACCAATTAAAGAAGAAGCTAAATTTTCATATGGATAATATCTTTTGGTATCTTCTTCAATATTAATACCAGCATAAATTTCTTCCTCATCCATCCAAGCCTTTAACTCATCAACCTTATCCTTTTCTACTTTTCTAACAATAGTCTCATATGAATTTTTACTTGATACTTTAGCTAAAGTATCTTCATAATCTAATTCAAAAATATCAGAAAAAGCCTTGGCAACCTTTTCTTTTAAAGCGGTTGTTGCACCCTCATTCTTTGTTATGCCATCCATTACAACAATACTGGTTGGATTAATTGTAATAGTGTCTACATCTGCACTAGTAGCTAATGCTTTGCCAGTAGAATCATAAATAGTACCCCTACTAGGATTAACTACTCTGCTAGTAATTAATTGATCATACATTTGCTCTTTTAAATCTCCGCCTTGAACGAATTGAATATATCCAATACGTATAATTAATAAAAAGAGTAATGCAAAAAATACTAACATAACAATTCTTATTTTTTTAGAAATAGTCCATATTTTTTTTACTTTACTCATCTTACCTCCATAGTTACTATATGATTAGGTTAAATTCTTAGTTTTTTAATAATCTTTATTTCCTCATATAATTTATCAATAGTATCTTCTCTTATAACTAATGCATTTCTATACTCATCCAAAATTTGAGCATAATTTTCAAACCCTTCTCCTTTTTGGAATAATAGACGCATTCCTTCGTGATAATAATCTTTTTTCTTTTGCTTGTCAGATTTGTTAGCTTTCTCATCATAAGAACTAATTAACTCTAAACGCTTAATTTGTTGTTTTAAATATTCCACATAATCCATAGTACAACTAATTTCATACAAAGTATCATCAATAACAACTTTAAAAAGTTTTTTTAATATAACACCATTAACTTTGCCATCTTTTTCTTTAGTTGCTAATTGATCAAGGGCCACAAATTTTGGATCAGGTCTAGCATCATTAATTAGTTCTTTCAAAGTTTCAGAAATATTAACGTGGGTTTTATATTGCCTTTTTGTAACTAAAGCATCATACTCATCTGCAACACGTATAATTTGTGCCTCATATGGAATATCCTTTTTCTTTAAACCATGTGGATAGCCAGTTCCATCCAATGCCTCATGGTGGTCTAAAGCTGCCACAGCATATGGGCGTAGCTGAGGATCTTTCATACACATTTCATAACCAAGAGTTGTGTGAGTCTTAATAACTTCATACTCTTCAGGTGTTAATTTATCTGGTTTATTCAAAATTTCAGGTGGGATAAACATTTTTCCAACATCATGTAAATATCCACAAATTGTACAATATACTGTAAAAGATTGGTTACAATGCATGTATTCACAAATTCTACAGCATAAATTTGCAACATTTTCACTATGTCTTCTTGTAAAACGGTCCAATCTTTCTAAAGTAGAAAGCTGATATCTCATGGTTTGATCTAAATTATATGATTTTAGATTAACGGGACTATAAAAATCGAATTTTTCTTCAAACATAACTTACTAAATCTCCTTTGTAATATAAATAATAATACTATAAAAAAACAAAATTTACAATAGATAATAAAATTAAAATATAATTAATAAATAAAATGGAAAATAAAGGATTTTAGATATTTCTATTGAATTTTAATATTAAAATATGCTAATATATAATTAAAAATAAAATATTTTTGTATAATTTATTTACATTTATTAATATAAAATATATAATAATGTTGAATTTTAATAAAATATACAAAAGGAGAAAATAAAAATGGGAAATTTAAGAAAAATTGGCATGTTCGCCTTGTTAACATTTGTATTTTTGTTGTTAACAGTACAACCAACATTTGCAGGTACATTAGACTTAATAAAAAAAGTAGAATATTCTGATGATTTTAATAAATGGTTAGAACTTTCAGAAGAAGAACAGCAAGAAGTATTAATGCCTAGGGCATATGATATAAAAAATACAAATGTAAGTTCAAAAAATCCAATACATTTGACAAGAATTGTAAAAGCTAGTGTTAGTTCAAGTTTTAGTTTGAAAAATTTAATACCAGAAAATTTGGAAATAAAAGACCAACAACAAACAAGTTTATGCTGGGCATTTGCTTCTATGTCATCATTGGAAACAAACTTAGCATTATCAAACTATAGAAAAGGAATAAGCACTCCACTAGTATATGATTACTCAGAAAGACATATGAGATATGCAACTATAAGATCTTTTGCTGATGGTGGACAAAATGAAATGGGATATAATTCAAAACCAGAAGATGGTGGAAACTTCCTAACAGCACAATCATATTTTACAAATGGAACAGGCGCAATCCCAGAAAAGGAAATGCCTTTTGAAAATAACGAAGACTTAATTAATATAAGCGAAATACAAAATAAAACAGTGTCAAGCCAAGTATACGACACAGTTGCATTCCAAGATTACAATGAAGCAGAAGCAACAGAAAGAACAGAAATAATGAATCAAATAAAACAACATATTCAAGATTACGGTTCTGTTTATGCATCTCTACACGGAGATTATGCTTCAATAAAAGATTCTAAATGCTATAATATGGCAACAGCTGCAAAATATTGTAGTGATACAGAAACACACCCAGTAAATCATGCTGTTGCAATAATTGGCTGGGATGATGATTATGCAATAGAAAATTTCTTAGAAGGAGCAAGACCAACTCAAAAAGGAGCTTGGATTGCAAGAAACTCATGGGGTGGAAAAACTGAAATAGGTACAGTAGAACAAATTAAGCAAGCAATATTTGCTACATACGAAAATCAGGGATTGCCACATGATTGGAATTCACCAGATGACATTACAAATGAAGAAATAATGGAACATGGATTTACTATAGAAGGTAACACAGTATACCAAGGATATGGAGATAATGGATTACTATATATATCTTATGAAGATGTTAATGTATCAGGTGAAATGTACGGAATAATAAAAGCCACAGATACTACAACATATGATTATATATATCAATATGATGAACTAACTGGAATGACCAGGTTTGGCTTAGTTTCCCAAAATGTAATGGTAGGAAATATAAAAAAAAAAAAAACATCAGGTACAGAGTACTTAACACAAGTTTCAATACAAGCGCCTCAAACATATACATGCAAAGTATATGTAAATCCTAATGGTTCTGATTTTTCGGAAGGAAATATGCAATTAGTACAATTGGAAGCAGGGGAAACAGAAACATTTAATCCTGGATACCATACTATAGAGTTTGCTGAACCAGTAGAAATAACAGGAAATACATTTGCAGTAGTTGTACAAATTAAAACAAATGAAGAATCTACTTATGTTGCATTAGAAAGTAAAATGGTAGGAAATTCGGCTTATGACTTTGTTTCAACTGAAAAAGACAAGTGTTTTATAACAGGAGGAAATGATTTTAATAATAGCGATTGGATAGATTTAGGAAGATTAGAAGAAGAACAACTACAAGTCGAAGGAATAGTTAATGGAGATAGTACAATAAAGGCATTTACAGTTACAGAATTACCAGATGAGAGTTTGGAAGGTATAAAAATAATAACACCACCTGATAAGGTTGACTATATAGAGGGGCAAGACTTTGATAAAACAGGAATGGTCGTTGTGGCATATTATAATAGCTTAACAAATCCATCAGTAATATTAGATGATTCTAGTTATAATATAACAAATGGGTCAGACTTAGAATTAGGTCAAGAATCTATAACTGTAGAATATCAAGGAAAAACAGCAACACAACCAATAACCGTGGAAGAAAACACTATAACTGATATAACAATAAAAACTCCACCTGATAAAACAGAATATAAGGAAGGCGAAGATTTTGATGATACAGGTATGGAAGTAGAAGTAACTTACAAAGACGGTACAACAGAAATAATAACTGACTATACAATAGAAGATGGTGAAGACTTAGAAGAAAATCAAACAGAAATAACTATAAAATATGAAGATAAAACAGTTACACAACCTATAACAGTAATAAGTGGTAATGAATTACTATCTATTGAAATAACAAAAGCACCTAATAAAGTTAGTTATATTATAGGTCAGGATTTTGACAAAACGGGCATGATAGTTACTGGTATATATGAAAATGGAAGATTTGAAATAACAGACTATACAATACCAGACGGAGAAGATTTACAATTAGGGCAAACATATATAACTGTAGAATATGAAGGAAAAACAGCAACACAACCGATTACAGTTACAGAAAAAACAATAATAGGAATATCAATAGAAAGATTGCCAGATAAATTAACATATATACAAAACAAAGAAGAACTTGATTTAACTGGCGGACTTTTAAAAATTTCTTATAACGACGGAAGTTCAGAAACCATAGATTTAAATTCAGAACAAATAAATACTATGGGATTCGATAACAAAGAATTGGGAAAAATAAAAATAACAGTTGATTATGAATCAAAAACTACACATTTTGATGTTGAAATAATAGAAGAAAAAACAGATGAACCAGAAGAGCCAGAGGATGAAGGACCAGTAAATACTGACTTTACAAATGCAAAAGTGAAACTACATAAAATTAGATTATATTTATATACAGATAAAGATGAAAATCAAAATTTGGAATATGTGCTACTAGATACAGAAATTAATACAATTTTAAGAGAACTAGAAAAAAATGATGGATTTGAATATTATTACTATTTATCACCAAATGCTCATGAAGAAAATATACAAGACTGGGTTGAAATTCCAGAAGAGCAAGATTCAGCACTTAAATTAGATTTTCTAGTAGATACAAGAAAAATTTCAAATTACGATGAATTAATAGAAGGAGATAATCTTTACATATACATAAGAGAAGTTGCCAAAAAAGGTGGAAATCAAAGTGTGGTGGTATCACCTGCACTAGAAATGAAAGAGGATGATGATACTATAATAGAAGTATATGTAGATGGTGATAAACTTAGCGATATAGATATTAACGATGATAATAACGATAACGACAATGATAAAGGAGACTCTGAAGATAATACAATTGCAGATGGACCTTTACCACAAACAGGAATAAGAAATGCAATAATAGTTGTCTCGATAGTAGCATTATCTGTAGTAGGAGCAGTTTGCTATATAAAATATAATAAACTTAGAAAATTGAAATAAAGTCACCAAAAAGAGGGTATCCTAAAGAAAAGGAGCCCTCTTAAGTTAATAAACGTTTAATTATTGAAATGAAAAAATTAAGCAAAAAGAATTTTGACAATTATTCATAAAAAATGTATAATAATGTTGAAGTTTTATAAAAATACAAAAGGAGAAAATGAAGATGAAGAATCTAAAGAGAATTTTAAAATTTACTTTACTAACATTTGTATTTTTTGTATTAGTAATACAACCAGCATTTGCAAGCACCGAAGATTATATTCAGGAAATGGAATATTCTGAAGATTTTGAAAAATGGTTAAAACTTTCAGAAGAAGAAAAACAAAAATTATTAATGCCTAGAATTTATGAGGTAAAAAATACAAGTGTTACTTCAAAAAATCCGGTGTATTTAACAAGATTAGTGAAAGCTAGTGCTATTACAGAATTCAGTCTAAAAGATTTAATACCAGAAAATCTTCAAATAAGAGACCAACAGCAGACTGGGTTATGTTGGGCATTTGCAACAATGTCTTCACTTGAGACTAATCTAGCATTAGCAAACTTAAGAAGCGGAATAAATTCTTCGCTAGTATATGATTATTCAGAAAGACATATGGAATATGCCAATACTAGAATATTTGCTAATGGTGAAGAAAACAAAATGGGATATAATAGAAAACCTGGAGATGGAGGTAACTTTCCAATTGCACAATCGTATTTAACAAATGGAACAGGTGCAATCCCAGAAGAAGAAATGAAATTCGAAAATAATAATGACATCATAGATATAGAAGAAATACAAAATAAAACAGTATCAACTCAGGTATATGATACTGTGGATTTTGCAGACTATAATGAAAATATATCACAAAAGAATGAAATAATGAACCAAGTAAAACAGCATATTCAAGATTATGGTTCTGTTTATGCTTCTTTACATATAAATGGCTTACAATGTTATAATCCTACAACAGCAGCACTATACTGCAATAATGAATCACAACACCAAATAAATCATGCGGTTGCAATAATTGGTTGGGATGATGAATATTCTAAAGAAAACTTCTTATCAGAAGCAAGACCAACACAAAATGGAGCATGGATAGCAAGAAATTCTTGGGGAGAAAAAATTGAAGTAGGAACAATTGAAGAAGTTAAACAAGCAATATTTGCTACATACGAGAGCCAGGGATTGCCACATGATTGGAATTCACCAGATGATATAACAGATGATGAAATATTATCTGCAGGATTTATTATAGAAAATGAAAAAGTATATTTAAAATATGGAGATAATGGGCTAATATATATATCCTATGAAGATGTTAATGTTTCAAAAGAGATGTTTGGAATAGTAAAAGCTAGCGATATAGTAGATTATGATTATATATATCAATATGATGAGTTATATCCATCAAAAGGTTTAGATATATTAGATTCAAATATAATGCTAGGAACTATATTCAATAAAAAAACATCAGGAAGCGAATACTTAACACAAGTTTCAATAAATGCAGCTGATACATATACATGTAAAGTATATGTAAATCCTAATAGTTCTGATTTCTCGGCAGAAAATATGCAATTAGTACAATTGAAAGCAGGAGAAACAGAAACAATTAATGCAGGATATCATACTTTGGAATTTGCTAAACCACTAGAAATAACGGGAAATTCATTTGCTGTGGTAGTACAAATTCAAACAAATAGTGATAGCCTTAGGGTATTGTTAGAAAGCAAAACTGAACAATCATCAAATTGGGATTTTGCAACAATAGAAACAGGAAAATGTTTTATAACAGTTGGAAATGATTTGAGATTTGCTGACTGGGTTGATTTGGGAAGGCTATTAGAAACGAACGAAAACTTAGTTAATGGTGATAGCACAATTAAAGCATTTACAACTAAAGAATTAATGGATGGAAGCTTGAAAAATATTGAAATAACAACACCACCTAATAAAACAACATATATAGAAGGACAAAACTTTGACAAAACAGGAATGGTAATTACAGCATATTATAATAGCAAAATAAAACCATCTGTTGTATTAGATGATTCAAGTTATAGCATAAAAAATGGAACAAATCTAAAACTTGGACAAACATCTATAACAATAGAGTATGAAGGAAAAACAGCTACACAACCAATAACTGTTGAAGAAAACTCTGTAATAGATATGAAAATTAAAACACCACCTTCTAGAACCGAATATAAAGAAGGGGAAAATTTTGATAAAACAGGCATGGAAATAGAAGTAACGTATAAAGATGGCACGATAGAAACAATAACAGATTATGAAATTGAGGATGGATACAATTTAAAAGGAAATCAAACAGAAGTAACTATAAGCTATAAAGATAAAATAATTACACAATCTGTAACAGTACATAAAAATCCATTATTATCAATAGAAATAACCAAAACACCTGATAAAGTTGGTTATATTGTAGGTCAAGATTTCGATAAAACAGGAATGGTAGTTACAGGTACATATGAAGAAGGCAGGTATGAGATAATAGAATATACAATAAAAGATGGAGAAGACCTAAAATTAGGACAAACATCTATAACAGTAGAATATGAAGGAAAAACAGCTACACAACCAATAACAGTTGAGGAGAAAAAAATAACAGAAATATCAATAGAAAAATTACCTGATAAATTGACATATATACAAAATAAAGAAGAACTTGACCTAACAGGTGGAAGTTTAAGGATTACATACAATGATGGTACTTATGAGAGTATAGATTTGACTTCAGAACAAATAACCATCATGGGATTTGATAACACAAAATTAGGAAAAATAAAAATAACTGTTGACTATGATTCGAAAACTACACAATTTGAAGTAGAAATAGTAGAAGAAGAAAAACCGGAAAATACTGATTTTACAGATGCAAAAACTAAATTAAATAAAGCGGTAGGTTATACATATGTAGATAAGGATAAAGATGAATATATATTATTATATACAGAAATTAACACAATACTAAGAAAATTAGACAAAAATGATAGCTTTGAATATTTCTATTACTTATCTACAAATGCCCACGAAGAAGATATACAAGGATGGACTGAAATTACTGAAGAGCAAAAATCAGCAGATAAATTGGAATTTTTAGTTGATACAAGAAAAATTTCAAACTATGATGAATTAATTGGAGATAATCTATATATATACATAAGAGAAGTTGCTAAAAAAGGTGGAAGCCAGAGTGTAGTGGTTTCACCTGCATTAGAAATAAGTCCAGATAACAATACAGAAGTAGAAATATATATAGATGATGAAAGATTAAGTGATATAGATACAGGTAATGATAATAAAGGTGATAATAACAAAGAAGAACCTGAAGATAATACAATTGCAGAAGGACCTTTACCACAAACAGGAATAAGAAATACAATAATAGTTGTCACAATAGTAGCATTATCTGTGGTAGGAGTAATTTGTTATATTAAATACAAAAAGCTTCAAATTTAAATGACTAATAAAAAATATCAAAAATATATTTACATTATTAAATGATTAATATATAATGTACTAGAAGTTGGAATTTGAAAGTTAAAGATTAAAATGATTAATTTGTAAATCTCATAATGTAATACACTAATAATCTAATTATCTAGATAGGAAGGAGAAAACGAAAGATGACAAACGCTAGAACCCTTGGGGCTGTACACACACACACACACACACAAGTAATTCCATTAGAAAAATAGGAGGCGCAAAAGCCTTTAGTTATAGTGCAAAAAATATATGGGCAATTAACAATAATTGCTCATTTAATGTGCAAAAAAATGAGATGAAATCTTACCACTCAGGTATCACCTTGGTTGCCTTAGTTGTAACCATTGTTGTTCTTTTAATCTTAGCAGGAGTAACAATAACTGCATTATTAGGAGATGACGGAATAATTAAAAAGGCACA
>CALXVE010000018.1 GCA_944391885.1 uncultured Clostridia bacterium
GATAAGTTGCTATAAATGTTTTCATCTCTAAATTACTGTTTTTTAATTTTGTTGATAATTCTTTTTCATTACAAATAATAATTGTTTTAATATGGTCATGTTCAACAAAATTATTAATATATCCCAAAATATCAATAACATCTACATTTGCTCTTTCTAAGTCATCAAAACATAGCACTTTGTCATCTGTAGAGAAAAATTGCCCATAGTCAAGCCTGTCACCATTTTGTGTAACACCAAAAAAATTCGCCATGTCCAAACCTGTTTTTGCATATTCTGGAATATTGCTAACACCACTTGAATCCATGTATTTTTTTAGATTTTTATCCATTAATTGTGTAGTTTCAATAAAGATTTTTTTACTAATTTCTTCTAAATTAGAAATTCCATATAAAGACATGTAAATGGCTGTTAATCTTTTTCCATTTACTTGCATTGACTCTATTCTTGGCCTTATTTTATGATTCCAAAAATAGGTTTTTCCGCTTCCCCACTCACCATTAATCATAATAGCATAATCAGTATATTCTGACCTAATGTAATCCAAAATGCTTTCTACTAAATCATCCATTTTTATATTCCTTCCTCTTTAGATTTTATTTTTTCATATATCTTTAGCAAGAGTTAAAATACCCAACTCTTGCGCTCCAGCCTGTTTTAAAAGTCTGGCACACTCATTTGCGGTAGCCCCTGTTGTATAAATATCATCAAATAATAAAATATTTTTTTCTTTTATTTTTTCTAAATTTTGTATTTTATATACATTTTTTACATTTTCTAACCTATGTTCTTTATTCAAAGTACTTTGTGGCTTATTATTCTTAATTTTTATTAAAATTTTGGGGTAATATGTAATATTAGCAAATTCAGCCACTTTTCTAGCAATCAAATCACTCTGATTATATCCTCTTTCTCGCTTTCTTAAATTTGATATTGGTACTGGGGTAATTATATCATATTTTTTCAAAAATCCATATAATTTTTTATTATTTATAAAAAATTCACAAAAAGTATTTGATAAATATGAATATTCCTTGAATTTATATTGTAAAATTTTTTCTCTTATTATTCCTTCATAAGAAAATATATAAAAATGTTCATTTATATATTTATTTTGATATGAATTTGATTGATTTAAAAAAATTTGAGAGTTAATTAAATTTCGTTTGCAATTTGTGCATAAATAACTTTTTGCAATTTTTCCACAAATCCCACAAGTTGGTGGAAAAATAAAATCAAGGGCTTTTTTTAAAAAGTTCATATTCAAAACCTCCTAAACTTGCCCCTGATTTTTTTACTTCTTAAGTTATTATTTTACGTCTAAAGTTTTATATTGTATATTTTACCATTCTTTAATTTATAAGTCAATATTTATTTATATTTTTTAGTTTGTATTCTAGACCTGTATTTCTTTTTTTACTATCTACATTTTTTATCATAAATTCAATTATATTCGGGTTACCTATTAATATAAGTAATTTTTTTGCCCTTGTCATGGCTGTATATAGCAAAGTTCTAGTTAATAATACAGGGGCAGCTTGTACAATTGGCATAATAACCACATCAAATTCGCTTCCGCTGTGCTTTATGCACAGTTATACAATAGCTATGCTCAATTTGCTCAAGTTCATCAAATCCATACCACACTATTTTACTATCATCAAACTTAATCTTAATTCTTTTTTCAGTTTCATCTATATTTTCTATTGCTCCATATTCTCCATTAAATACCCCTTTACCTACTTCTAAATTTGGCTCGTGTTTTTCCCAGTAAATATCATAGTTATTCTTTATCTGCATAATTCTGTCGCCTTCTCTAAAAATGCCATCACCAAATTTTCTTTCTTTTTTATTACCCATCTGTGGATTAATTATTTCCTGCAAGCTCTTATTTAACTCTTTAACTCCTAATATACCTTTTTTAGTTGGGCTAATCACCTGAATATTTTCCGCAAAATCATAGTTGCCATATTTTTTTAATCTACCACTACAAAGTGATATTACATTTTCTAAAATTTTATCTTGGCTTTTTTCTGAAATAAAGAAAAAATCATCAATTAATTCATCTTTGTTCTCACTTTTTTGAACCAAAAAATTTTCCCCTTCATTAACTTTATGGCTGTTTAAAATAATTTTACTTTTCGCAGCTTGCCTAAAAATTTTGTTTAAAGTAACCACAGTGATTTTCTCTGAATTTATTATATCTTTTAGCACATTTCCAGGTCCTACAGAAGGTAGCTGGTTGCTATCTCCTACTAGTACTAGTTTTGTTCCTTTATATATTGCTTGCAATAAATAGTTCATGATGAATAAATCAACCATTGACATTTCATCAACAATAACTACATCTGCATCTAGTGGCGCTACTTCCACATTAGGGTCCATTGTCTGCATTTGGTCATTGTCTGCTTTCCCAATTTCAAGTAGCCTATGCAAGGTTTTTGCTTCTTCTCCTGTAGTTTCTGTCATCCTTTTTGCAGCCCTGCCGGTTGGTGCACAAAGCACAACCTTTTTTTCTTCTTGCTTGTATAATTCAATAATAGTCTTAATAATTGTAGTTTTACCTGTACCAGGTCCACCAGTTATAACACACACATTGTGGTTTTGCACTGCTTTTATTGCTTCTAATTGCTTATCAGATAATTCTAATTCCGAACTTTTTTCAATTTTCTTTAATTTTCTGTCAAAGCCACTTATCTCTTTTACATTTTTGTAATTATCTAAAGCAATTAAATTTTCTGCCACATTTTTTTCTGCTTGGTCATAATTTGCTAAATACACCCACTCCTGAGTTTCTCTATCTTCTATAACCACTTCTTTAAGCGCTTTTAAATTTATTATACTTTCTTCTATTAATTCTATAGAAACACCTAATAACTCATGGCAAAACTCTAACAAATTCTCATATAGCACACAGCAATGCCCATTATTATTTGCTATCCTTAGTGCATATTTAATTCCGCTTTGTACCCTTTTGTCGCTTTCTTCGTCCAATCCTAATTTAAGTGCAATTTGATCAATTTGCCTAAAATCTGCTTTCATCACTAAATCAATTAACATATATGGATTTTGTTCTATTAAATCTATTGTGTTCGGTCCTAGTTTTTTATAAATTCTTTCTGCATTTTGAGGACCAATTCCATATTTTTGCAAATAATCTACAATTCGAAAAATTTCCCAGTTTGCATTAAAACTTTCTGATGCTTCAATTGCCTTTTCTTTTGTAATTCCTTTAATACATGTTAATCTTTCTGGCTCAAACCTCAAAATATGAATAGTATCTTCTCCAAATTGCTTAATGATTTTTTTAGCTGTTGCAGGTCCAATCCCTTTTAAATTACTATTTGCCAAATATCTTTCTAATCCTTCCAATGTTTCCGGCAAAGTTTTTTCAAAAGTCTCAATTTTAAATTGTGTACCATATTCTGGATGCTCCACAAAATTACCCACAGCCTTAATGGTATCTCCCTTATTTATAAAAGGAAGATACCCGAACTGTGGTTGTTTCTTCTTGACTAGTTTCTAGCACTGCAATTGTGTAACTATTTATTTCATTACGATATATTATTTCTTTTATTTCACCTGTTATTTCCAAACTATTCCCTCACTTTTTGCTATCTTATATTGTAACCCTATTCGACGACTTCTGCAAGGAAATTTATCGAAAGTATATAATATATTCTTTATAATGTTCTATATTGATTCTTATCTGCTCTTTCATCTAATTCTCTATCAAATTCTTTACTTTTATAAAACCAGTCTGTTTGTTTATCTACCGGATGTGCTTTTCTGTTTCTATCTAATAATACATCAAAAAATGCTGCAACAGGAATTATAATTCCTATAAATGCCACTAATATAGATATATAATTATTCATTCCACCATTGATAAGGTCTGCGGAAGTAATAAGTGTACTAATATTTTCATACAAAAATACACCATAATATAGTAAATGTGAAAGTAAATAAATTATTGTTGGAAGCAATTTTCTTTTTGCAATAAAACAAATGCAAATAAATGTAATAAACAAAATTACAATTTCCATTGTTAAATCTATAGGCTCTGCTACAAATTCTGTTCCTAGAGAATACATTATTGTAGTTAATACCCTAAACCCCCAAAACATAAATGCAAAGATTGCTATTAGCCAACTAGATAAATTTTTCATAAGTTTCCTCCTAAATTTTTATATTTTCATTATATTTTTATTTTACCATATTTTTTGTTTCAAGCAAATAGTTTTTATATTAAATTTTGCCTTTTATTTTATAGCCCAACGTCTAACCTCTAATGTCTAACGCAAAAACAGTATAATCCGCATAGATTATACTGTTTTGTTCTAGCAAATTAATCAACAAAGTTAAATTCATCTTCAAATTTTTCTTTAAATATTTCAAATACTTTGTTAAGAACATTTTCATCTTCTACACTTACATATGATTCTTCATCTTCAGATTCTGTATCTTCTAATTTTAGAATAACAACTTCACCTGGTTCTTCAGATTCTTCTTCTACTGGTAAAAGTACAACATATTCTTCTCCTTCATAATCAATTAAATCTAAAAATTCGAATTCTACTTCGTTTCCTTCTTCGTCATTAAGAACTAATATATTATCCAATTCTTCTCCCTCATTTTCATTTACAGGGATATTTTTTTCATCTTCACTCATTATTTTTCTCCTTTCATTTATTTTAATATATTTTTTATTGTATTACTACAATTCTAATAACATTTTTATGTATTTTTATTCATATAAGTTTCTAAAATATATACTGCTGAAATAGTATCAACAATTTCCTTTTTTTTATTTTTATCAATATTTAAATAATTCATTGTTCTATGAGCTGCTACAGTTGTAAGTCTCTCATCAATTATTTCTACCTTAATTTTAGGAAATCTGCATCTTAATTTGTGTATAAATTTTTCTGTTATTTCTGCTCTTTCTGTTTTTGTTCCATTCATATTAATTGGCATTCCAACCACAAAAGTATCAATAGCATAATTTTCCAATAATTCTGCTATCCTACTCAATACAATTTTGTCTTTACCATTATGATGAATAGTTTCTAATCCTTGTGATGTAATTCCCAATTCATCTGTAATGGCAATTCCAACCCTACTATCTCCATAGTCAATTCCTAATTTTCTCATTTTATTACTCAATATTAATCATCTAATCCTATATAATTTTTTACCATTTTTTCTAGTAGTTCGTCTCTCTCTACTTGCCTAATTAAGTTTCTAGCGTCATTATGACTTGTAATATAGGTTGGATCTCCAGATAATATATATCCCACAATTTGATTAATTGGGTTATATCCTTTTTCTTCTAAAGCACGGTAAACTTCTTTTAAAATCTCTCTTGCTTTAATATTTTTGTCTTTTTCCACCTTAAAACTAACAGTTTCATCAGATATCATACACTTTCCCTCCTATAAAAAATTAATTGTATTTTCACCTTTTGGAGCATTATCTAAATATTCTTCTAATTTCTTTGTTAAGCCCTCCAATGCGGTGCCTTTATAATATGTAGAAACTACAATATTAATCTTTGGTTTTGCAATTTCTTCCTTGCGTTTTGATTTTTCCTTTTCTTCTAAGTTCTCTCCTATTACTTTTCCATCAATAATTTTTACTTCAATTGATTCTATTTTTTCTTTTAAAGTTTTCATAAACTCTGTAACTGCATCTATATCAATTCCAGAAAAAGCAATAGCAAATTTTGGACCCATGTATCTAACCAATACATATTCTGTAGCTAAATTTTCCTTTGATACTTCGCTTACTTTTGTAATAATTTCATTACCTGCTTTTCTGCTATATTTCTCATTGATTTCTTCTAAATTAATAATTTTGAATAAGCAAATAGTAGAAGTTGTATATTGATTTATTATTTTTTTTCCTTCTCCAAATAAGTATTCTCCAGATTTCAAATTACTATACAAATCATCTCTTACAATATTTTCTATTACTTGTTGATTTTCCACAGTTCTTAATACAGAAACAATATTATTTTTAATCACTTCTAAAAGCGTCATGTCAATATTATCAAATTCATGTGGTCTGCTACCTTCAATAATCCAGTATCCAATATATACATTTTCTACATACAATGGAAAAAAGATTGCAGATTTTGCCCTACCAAATTCCATTTTTTGATATGTTAATCTTTCTCCCTCTTTTTCTACTGTAACATATTTTGGAGTTGCTGTTTGAATACTTTCTTTAAAGTTCTCATCATTTTGTAAACCTTTAAGGGCGTCCCAATGTTTTTGATCAACATTTGATGCTTTTATTACATATTCTGTTCCATTATATATAACAATGGTAGAATATTTAATATCATATCTTTCGATTAAAATTTCATTAATCTTTTTTATTTTGTCATCAACAGAGGTAAGTTCACTAATTGTATTCATAAAATCTTGTAATATATTTAAGCTGGTTATTTTTTGATTTAAATTGTTAAAATTTTGTATTTTCTTATGTATAGATATATTATATGCCATTAGTAATATTATAATTAGCACCAATAGTAGTATAACTGTAAGTATCAAAAAATCACCTCTTTTAATAGTTATTTTTCATCTTATTTAATGTATTATTCATACTGCTTGAGAAATTATTACTTGGTTTTGAATAATTATTGTATTGATTCTGCATTGGAGCATAACCATTTCCTATTAATGGATATACCATATTAGCAAGCTTTGATAATGCTGCCATAAAGTTTTTAGAATATCCATTTACACTAATTTTACAATTCACAAGTCCTTCTAAATATTTTGCATATGCTTGCTCTTCAAATGGAATACTGCAATACGCTACCATATCTTTGTTAAATAACTCTGTCATAAAAGACATTGCAGGATCATTATAATATGCCATTCCTCCAATAATAGTTTTTTCAGTAAGGCTTCTAACTTTTAAGACTTTATTTAAAGCAATTCTAATTTTTTCTGGATTTAGCACATTTTTAGCTTTTAAATCTCTTAAAAATGCTGTAAGTGGTTGTATTGTTAAGATATCTAAACTCTGTACCAAATAAATCTCTTGTGCTTCTTTAAAATACCCATAATTTGTTTCAAAGTCGCAATCTAACAAAATTAATGAATAGTTCTTTAGTAAAGTTTCCAAAATATTTGCATAATCATTAATGTCTTCGTTTTCCCCCGGAAGAGTAGTATATACTGTCAAATTTTTATTTACTGTAATTCCTGCTGGATTTCCTTTTCTTAAATTATTAATTGATTTAAATGCTATTTCTCTCAAACTTTCATCATTTTGAGTATATATATAATATGCATTTTTATTTTGTGTTAGATCTAAAAGTGCTGTTTTTATTCCTTGTTGTGAAAGCATCTCTGCTAAACTATTTACCAAAAACGAAGTCCCATTTTTAGAAGTTCCTACAAATGCAACTATTTTTTTATCTCTAGATAGCAAGCCACTTAAATCAACATTAGTTAAATTGTATTTTCCTACATTCTGTATTGATTGTGTTTGCGTTCCATTGTTTAAGCTATTATTTTGCATTATGGATGTATTTGGCTCATGATTATCAAAGTTAGCAGTATTGGTTGAATTTCCAAACACATTTTGATTTGTTTCTTCTTTCTCTTCTAAACCTGGTAAAATCATATCAGAATAAGTATTGGTAGTATTTGCAATATTAGTAATATTGTTATCTTCTTCTCCTAATTCAAATAAGTTTAGAGGAGTATTAGAATCACCTATATTATTTATATTTTCGCTTATATTTTCCTGTTGAACATTATCTGCTGTAATTTTTTTAGGTCTACCTCTTCCACGTTTCTTTGGTTCTTCTTCATTTGTAATTGGTAGTTGCTCATTAGTTTGTATTTTTTTAGGTCTACCTCTACGTTTTGGCTGTGCTGTTAAGATTTCTTCTTGTTGTAGTTCTTGTTCAGGTTGTAAATCTATTCTGTTGTTCTCTTGGTCTTGCTCAACCATATGCAAATTAGTTTTATTAGAATGAATATTATTTTGCATATTAATATCTGTGGAAATTTTTCTTACATTTGTAGCATCTATAGCTGTTGGAATAATAACTGGTTCCGTGATTCTATTTTGCTTCAAATTGTTTTCTATAATATTTAGAGTTTGTTCTTGTTCTTTTTTCTGATACTTATCTGATGATTTGTATTCTTTTTCATAATTATTATGTTTAGATTCACGGGTTTGAGAAGTTCCACTTCCAAATGAGACAACTTCTTGATATGTTTTACTATTTGCTTCTAATACAGCTTTTACATTTAAAGGTAAGAATTTTGCAATTAGCCTTAATTGACTATCAGTATATTGGCTAGCAATATGTTCAAAGCTTTCAACATATTTTTCCTCATTTCTTCCCAATTTTTTGTAATAATTTAGAATATTTTGAATTTCTACTTCACTTACATCGCCTTCATTTTCTACTTTATAATCCACATTTTCAGAATCTATACGATAATATACTTTTGCTTCTTTTTTTCCACGTGGTTTATTCAATAGTTCACATACATTTGTAAGGCTTCTATCTTTTCCAATTAAAGCATTGTAAATACCTATTCCAAATAGCTTTACAAGCAAAGCTTCTGATTTTTCTCTTCTATCTGCACATATAAAAACAATTGGAATATCATTTCCCGATTGATTTGTTGCTTCATCACTAATATTATCCATTTTATCAAAAATAAATTTATCAATTGCTTCATAATTATTATTTGAAAATGGTTCTAAATCTTCACTTATAACAATTCTATCATAAGTTTTATCTTTTTGTAATTCTTTAATAATTGCATTAAAATAATATACATTCTTTGCCGAAATTATTTCTTTATAATCTTGTTGATATCTTTTTATTATTGACTCAGAAATGCTTTCATTATTGACTGCAAATAATACCTTCATTAGTTTTTAACCCCTCCAACCTCTAACAACAATTGCAAAAATTAATGGTAACACTTGGCAAATAACCATTACTGTTATAATGGCAACTAATACACCAAATCCTTTATCTTGTACATCTAATTTTCTAATACCAATAACATATCTATAAATAGCTGCAATAACAATTCCTACAAAACCAAATGGAATACTATATATCCTTACTACATTTAGAATATATGCAGCTAACCCATAAGTATCATTTCCATATGCTGCCTGGTAATCTTGTAGTGAATTCCAAGCTTTATCTTTTAGTTCTACTAAGTTACTTGTTGCTGTTTCTGGTTTTAATGTGTTTTGTTCGTTAGTAGCATAAACACATACTGTTCCAAAAACTAAAAAAATTATGAATATTATTGCAATTAACTTCTTCATGTATTTTTTGCCCCTTTCTTTATTTCATTTAATAGTATTAATACATAATGGTACCGATGGTGGGACTCGAACCCACATGGTTTCCCGCTGGATTTTGAATCCAGTGCGTCTGCCAGTTCCGCCACATCGGCATATATTATAATTAAAATATTTATACTTTATAAATGATACCAAAAAAAATTAAAAATATCAATGTTTTTCTGAATAATTTTGTAATTATTTTTGGGTCAGGCACATTTTTGTGTTCTCAACATATAATACCAATATAATAAATGGAGGTATTTTATGGTGTTTCTCTCATTAGCCAGTTTTTTTAGTTTTTTACAGTCTGCCGTCTTTCTTGTTGGATATATATCAAACAACGCCCTTTTTCCAGAACCTTTAACTAGTGATGAGGAAAAAAAATATTTAAATCTCTTTAAAAACGGAAATGATGAAGCTAGAAATATATTGATAGAGCATAATCTTAGACTAGTTGCTCATGTAGCTAAAAAATATTCTAATTCAAATGTAGAACAGGATGATTTAATTTCAATAGGAACTATTGGTTTAATAAAGGGAATTAATAGTTTTGATGATTCAAAAGGTGTTCGATTAGCCACTTATGTTTCTAGATGCATTGATAATGAAATTTTAATGTATCTAAGAAGTATAAAAAAATTAGGTGCTGAAGTATATTTAGATGACCCTATCGGAAAAGACAAGGATGACAATACTGTAACTTTACAAGAGGTTTTAGATAATAATGATAAAAATATTGAAGATGAAGTGGATTTGAAGCTAAAAGTAAAGATACTTTATGAAAAAATGAAAAAAGTTTTAAAATTACGAGAAAAAACCATATTGGAATTACGTTTTGGGCTTGGTGGGCAAGAACCTAAAACCCAAAATGAAATTGCTGATAGTTTGGGAATTTCACGCAGTTATGTGTCAAGAATCGAGACAAAAGCAATTGGCAAATTGGCAAAAGAAATGAAAGAGTAAATAAACTCTTTCATTTCTTTAAAGACAATATATATTTTTTAACATGTATACCTATATTTTTATTTGTAAATGCATCAACTTTATAATTAATTCTAAACTCCTTTTCTTCTTGTAAGTTTAATTTATATTTTTTCAAATCTATTAGTACATCAGTATCAACATCGAGTCCTAATGGCAAAGTTTGATTCAAATTATCATAATATATAATATTCGTATAGTATAATAGCGGTGCATCTTTTGGAACTACTAATGAATAAAAATCTATATTATTTAATTTATTTTTTTCAATTTCTTTATTCAAGATTTCTGTTGCATTCAAATTTGCAATGTTTAAGTTATTTTCATCAAATTTTTCATTGCCAGCAATATAAATTGTCATTTCTGATGGTGAACTAATTTTATGAAAAGCCTCTTGAACTAAGTTTAAATCATTTCTTAAATTATCAATATATAGTGCTAATTCAGTATCAGAATTAATATTTAATACTTTATATTTATCTTTTTTTGTTTCTCGGTGTTTTGTATTATTTAGAGTTTTTAATTTTGTTTTGTCTTCCGAAATTCCTCCAAAAATATTAAAATCTTTAATTTGTATTATTTCAAAATTTTCTTCATAAGTATTCTTTAACTCATCTAATTCTTGTTGTAATTTTTCGTTTTCTTCATCAGTTAAATCCTTACTCTTAGTATTATTGAGAATTCTACTAGAATTTATTACTTGTTTTATTGCAAAAATACTATCTGTTTCTTTTTTAGATAATTTTCTTCTTTGGATTTCATCCATTTGTTTTCCAAGTGCTTCTATATCTTCTTCAAACACAAAACTTTTTGATAATTTTTCTTTTTGCTCTTTTTGTTCTTCTTCTCCCTCATTAAGGCTTGGTAATTCATCTTTATTAGCAAATTTCCAAAATTCAAAAATACTTTTTTTATGAAGTTCTATTTCATTTAGATAAATATTAGCATTCTTAATTTTTCGTTCTAAATTAATCTTTTTTAATTCTAAAGCTTTTCTATCCATTTCTAGATTTCTTACTATTTTTCTTCTACCTTCTAATTTAGTACAAATTTCAATTAAATCTTCAATTGTATAATTTATCCTATCTTGCTCTTCTATTTTTTCTGTAGTAGTCTTTTCTGTCTTGTTAGTCTTCTTCTTTCTTGTCACATGGCTTTCTATGCTACCCATATGTTTTTTGCGATTAGTAAAATAATATTTAACTTTTCCAAAAAAAGTTTTTTTACAATCCAAAAACGTAGCAATTTGACGTTGTTTATTTAAAAATTCCTGAGTTTGCCTTTCTGTTTCCTGTTTTAAATCATTTAATTTTTCTTCTTCCGTAGCAATCTTTCTATTTTCAATTTCCACTAATTTTTTATTTTTATTAAATTCATTTTGTATAAAAAAAGGCAGGTATTCATATTCGATTTTTGTTTTATTATCATAACAGAATTCCAAGCTTCCATCATCTGAAATTGCAGTTTGAAATTTATAATCATTTGGCAATGCAGTAGAAATTATAAAAAGTGCTTTTATCAATTTATACCATTGTAATGCTTCTTCTTTTGTTGCAAAAGTAATTACATAATTACTTTTTATACTTTCATAAACTTTGGTTATACCAACTATTTTTATTGTCATTTTTTCTTTCAAATCATAAACTTCATATATATTTGGCCACTCTTTAGTAAAATACCATAAATAATTTTCTATATCTGTCATTTGACTTTTAGTAAAGTATTTTTCTGAATGTTCCTGATGAGTAATTGGCACAAAAATAGTTTCTTTTTTTCTTGCTCTATTACATTCTATTTTCTTTTTTATCAAATAAAAAAACGCATTATTATTAGTTTCATTTGTAGGAACTAGCATAAAATACTTATCTGATAAATCTGAATAATATATTTGCCAAATATAATTATTAGGATATTTAACCTCATATGGCACATTTTGTTTTAATTTTTCTTGTTCTTCTTCAATTTTTTCAATCTCTTCTATATTCATGTTATTTAACATTTGCAAAAAGGTAGCAAATCTTTTAACATTTTTTTCGGATTTAGAATCCAAATAATTTTCTAATGGCATAGCTAATTTGTATTTTTGGTTAAAATCTGTTAATCTATCTGTTGGTGTCAATAATATTTCTATATCACCTATCTGAATATGTTTATATACTTTATAGCTAGTCTCATCATAAGATTTTGATGATTTAAAATTTAAAGGTTCAAATTCTTTTAAAATTTTAGGAATTCTTGCTAAATTCAAACCTAAATATTTAAGTTTTTCTTCTAAATTTTCTGTATCTTCTGTATTATTTAACATTATTTTGTCTAGTCCTTTCTAAAAGTATTTTCTAATGTTTACAACAATTTTAGTATAACACAAAGGGTTTTAAATTGGCAATGTTTTTTTATTAATTTGACGTTTTTTACAATAAGTGTTATAATAGTAATAGTTTTAGCCTTTACGGCTATTATATTTTGGATAAGGAGTGAAATATATGGAACGGTCTAATGTATCAAAGTCGAAACTGTATCCACATCTTTTTAAAAAGATAATTCTTTCTTTTTCCGAACCAGAGCTTTATGGAGTTTACGTTTTCCCAATCTATAAAATTCAGTTGCCTTCGTTTAAGCATACTGTTAAAGCTGCTGGAGGGGAACTCTATTTTGAGGACGGAAGAGTTCTCCATTATTGCTTCGAAGGTGAAGGTTGTGTTTTAACAGTACATGACTTGGCTCTTCCACATATGTATAAGCACTAATTAACCAAAAAAAGGATCACTATTTTAGTGGTCCTTTTCTTTTTAATTTGTATAATTTTCAACTTCTTTTTTTATTCTTTCCATAAATTCTGCTAATTTCATTTGTCCAATATCTCCATCTTTTCTAGAACGAACTCCTACAGCATTTGCTTCTATTTCCTTATCTCCTAGTATTAGCATATATGGTATTTTTTGAAGTTGAGCTTCTCTTATTTTATATCCTATTTTTTCTTGCCTTTCGTCTAATTCTACACGAATTTGCGCAAGTTCCAATTCTCTTTTTATTTTTTCTGCATATTCTCTTTGACTATCTGAAATTGGTAATATTCTAACTTGTACTGGTGCAAGCCATGTTGGGAAAGCACCTGCATAATGTTCAATTAAAATTCCGATAAATCTTTCTATACTTCCAAAAATTACTCTATGAAGCATTACAGGTCTATGTTTTTCTCCATCTTCTCCAATATATGTTAAATCAAATCTTTCTGGCATTTGAAAATCCAATTGGATTGTACCACATTGCCACTCTCTACCTAAGCAATCCTTAATATGGAAATCAATTTTTGGTCCGTAAAATGCTCCATCACCTTCATTTACTTGATATTCCATTTTTTGGTCTTCTAATGCTTTTTTTAGCGCACTTTCTGCTCTTTCCCAATCTTCATCAGACCCCATTGAGTCTTCTGGTCTTGTAGAAAGTTCTAGTGTATAGCTAAATCCAAATATACTATATACTTCATTTATTAATTTCATTAAATTAACTATTTCAGACTCTATTTGTGTTGGCAAACAGAAAATATGTGCATCATCTTGTGTAAAGCATCTAACTCTAAATAGTCCATTTAATTCACCAGATTTTTCATGCCTGTGTACTAAACCTAGTTCACCTAATCTAATTGGAAATTCTCTGTAAGAGTGCATTTTGCTTTTATATACAAGCATACCGCCTGGGCAATTCATAGGTTTTAAAGCATAATCTTGCTCATCAATTTTAGTTGTGTACATATTATCTTTGTAGTGGTCCCAGTGACCTGAACGATGCCATAAATCTTCATTTAAAATTACTGGTGTTTTAATTTCTTGGTATCCATTTAATACATGTTTTTTTCTCCAAAAGTCTTCTAACACATTTCTAAGCGCCATACCTTTTGGTAAGAAGAAAGGAAATCCTGGTCCTTCTGGAGCTATCATAAATAAATCTAATTCTTTTCCTAATTTTTTATGATCCCTCTTTTTAGCTTCTTCTAACATATTTAGATATTCTTCTAACATGCTAGCTTTAGGAAATGCAATACCATAAATTCTTTGAAGTGTTTGCTTAGTTTCATCTCCTCTCCAATACGAAGCTGAAGAATGCAATAATTTAAATGCCTTTACAAGACCTGTGCTTAATATATGTGGTCCTGCGCATAACTCTTTAAATTCGCCTTGGTCATAAAAACTAATTTCTTCATCTGCTGGCAATTCTTCTATAAGTTCTACCTTATATGGCTCTTTTCTATCTTTCATTAATTTAATTGCATCTTGTCTTGAAAGTGTATATCTAGTAAGTTTCAAATCTTCTTTTACAATCTTTTTCATTTCTTCTTCAATTTTCCTTAAGTCATCTTCTGTAAAAGGTTTTTCTGCATCAAAATCATAATAAAATCCATTATCAATAGAAGGACCTATTGTTAATTTAACACTATCCCCATAAATTCTTTTAACAGCTTGTGCCATAATGTGTGAAGTTGTATGCCAAAAAGCTTTTTTCCCATCTTCATTATCAAAAGTCAAAATTTCAAGTTTGCAATTTTCAGTAATTTCTGTGCGCAAATCTTTCACTTCTCCATTAACTTTTCCAGCTAAACAATTTCTTGCTAAACCTTCACTAATTTGTTTTGCAATTTCTAAAATTGAACTTCCTTCTTTTACTTCTATTTTAGAACCATCTTTTAACTCAACTTGTACCAATTTAATTTCCCCCTTTTGCTCTTAAAGCCTGTCCAAATATATTACAGCACTTTGAGTTTATCCCAAAAGTGCTACTATTTCGCTTTTTGCTTGAACCCCTATTGTTCTTCCAGTTTCTGTTCCATTTTTTATTACAACAAATGTTGGAATTGTCATAACATTGTATTTTTGTGCCAAGTCAGGGCATTCATCAACATTTATTTTTCCTACTTTTGCTTTTTCTCCCATAGTTTCCGCAATTTCATCAACTACTGGTAACATCATTTTACATGGGCCACACCAACTTGCCCAAAAATCTAATAATACTGGTATATTTGAATTTAATACCTCTTTTTCAAAATTTTCATTATTTATTGTTAAAACAGCCATTTATAAAATCTCCTTTCAAAAAATTAATGCATTAATATTATACACTACAATTATATTTTATGCAACAAATTTAATACTATGTATTTTTTAGTACTGCAAGACCTACTTTTGCTCCCTCATAAACCGCTTTACTAATTTGCAAAAGGCCACCCGTGCAGTCACCGCATGCAAATAGCCCAGGCACTGTGGTTTGCATATTTTCATCTACCACAATATGGTTATTTTCTATTCTTGCACCTATTTTTCTTGCTAAGTCATTGCTAGAAGCAGTACCCAATGCCACAAAAATACCATTAATTTGCTTTTTAGTACCATCTTCAAATTCTACTTCTTGTATGCTGTTGTCTCCTCTAAATTCTTGTATTTTTTTATCATTAATTTCCACATTTATATTTCTGTTTTCTACTATTTCCTCACCGTTTGTTAATATTGTTACAGAATTTGCAATCGGCTTTAACTGTTCCATCTCATGTACTGCATAATTTCCGTTACCTAAGACCGCAACATCTTTACCTTTATAGAAAAATGCATCACAAATAGCACAATAGCTTACACCTTTTCCTTCAAATTCGCGTATTCCTTTAATATTAGGAGTAATTCTATTAGAACCAGTTGCCAAAATAACAGCTCTTGCTTTATAACTAGAATTTACAGTTTCAATTTCAAAACTTTCGCCATATAAAAGTGAAATAACTTCATCTTCTGCCATATCTATATTAAGTGCTTTTGCCTGTTTAAGTCCATTTTCATAAAGCTGTTTACCTGTTATTCCGCCAGGAAAGCCATAATAATTTTCTATTTGTTCTGCCTTTTCCAATGCTCCAATTCCCTTTGAAATTACCAAAACAGATAATTTTCTACGTTTGGCATAAAGTGCTGCAGAAATTCCCGCAGGTCCACTTCCTATAATAACAACATCATAAATCATACACAAACTCCTTAATTATTTTTAGTCCGTCCCTAGCAAAGACAAATGTGGCACATTGGGGCCAGTCCCCAAACTACCACTTTTGTCTTACTTTGGGACAGGCTTAATCTACTCGTCCTTTGTTGTATTTATTTTAAATAATTTAAATAGTTCCACAATTACAAGTGGCATTAATACTAAAATTACAATTTCTATAATATTCATAACTGGCAATACTGGTATGCTAAATATATGCCTTAATGCTGGTACTACTAGTATTATAATCATAAGCAATGCTGAACCCAAGCATGCTAAAATTAATTTTTTATTGCTTAATATTCCTGTTTTAAATATTGATTTTTTATTATTTCTGACATTAAATACATGCACTAATTCTGAAAGTGCTAATACCGTAAATGCCATTGTTTGACCAATTTCTACTCTTACCTCTTCTTCTGATAATGTTCTTACAACACCATTTGCTCCTTCCATTTCTACAACAGGTAATTGGTCTGCTGGTGTTGCTAGTCCTATAACAAATGCAACAAGTGTTAATAATCCTATCATCACACCTTGGTAAACTACTCTCCAAGTCATTCCTTTTGTAAATACGCCCTGCTTTGGCTTAATTGGTTTTCTATTCATAACATCTTTTTCTGCAGGGTCAACAGCTAATGCTAGGGCTGGCAAAGAATCTGTTACTAAATTTATCCACAAAATGTGTATTGGTAGTAGCGGAACAATTAGGTTTACATCTGTTATATTAAACCATTTGCTTAATAGCGGTGTAATTAAAATTGCCACAAATAAGACTATAATTTCACCAACATTGCTTGATAGTAAAAATTGAATAGCTTTTAAAATATTATCATAAATACGTCTTCCTTCTTCTACTGAAGATACAATTGTCGCAAAATTATCGTCTGTCAAAATTACATCTGCTGCCTCTTTTGATACGTCTGTACCAACTATGCCCATTGCACAGCCAATATCTGCTGTTTTCAAAGCTGGAGCATCATTTACCCCATCACCTGTCATTGCAACTATTTCACCATTTGCTTGCCAAGCCTTTACAATACGCACTTTATGCTCTGGCGAAACCCTTGCATAAACACTGTATTTTCTTATATTTTTTATAAGTTCCTCATCAGACATTTCCTCAAGCTCTGCACCTGTAATTGCTTCATCTTCATTTTCTAAAATTCCCAATGCTTTTGCTATTGCAATCGCTGTGATTTTGTGATCTCCTGTTATCATTACAGTTTTTATTCCTGCAGTTTTACATTTTTCAACTGCTTCTTTTACTTCTTCTCTTGGTGGGTCTATCATACCCACCATACCAACATAAATTAAATCACTTTCTATTGTATGCATTTCTTCATCTGTTGGTTCATGTTCAAGTTCCTTATATGCCATAGCTAAAACTCTTAAAGCATCTTTTGCCATATCTCCATTTTGTTTTTCGATTTCTTTTCTGTATTCTAAAAGATTTTGCTTTATTTCGCCATTAATAACATATCTATTACATTTTGCTAATAACTCATCAACTCCGCCCTTAGTATATACAGCATATTTATCACCAACTTTGTGAACTGTTGTCATTAACTTTCTTTCTGAATCAAATGGCAATTCCTTCACACGTGGAAATTCCTCTAAAATTGATGGTTCAAAGTCTAGGTTAAAACTCATATCTACCAAAGCGGTTTCTGTTGGGTCACCTGTTAATGTTTTATCTTTGGCAACTTTTGTATCATTACAGAATATGCTAATATGCACTAATTTTTCAAGTTCTGGATTTATTTCATTTGTGTTAATCTCATCTAAATTTACTAACTCATTATTAAAAAATACTTTTTTAACTGTCATTTTGTTTTGTGTTAATGTTCCTGTTTTATCAGAACAAATAACAGTTGTACTTCCTAAGGTTTCTACAGCTGGTAATTTTTTAACAATTGCATGTTTTTTCACCATCCTTTGCACACCTATTGCAAGTACAATGGTAGATACCGCAGCCAATCCTTCTGGAATAGCTGCTACTGCTAAGCTAACAGCTGTCATAAACATATCCATTGGGTCTTTTCCATAAAGTAATCCTATTAAGAAAATCACAATGCAAATAGCTATTGCTGCAATCCCCAAAGTTTTTCCTAATTTATTTAATTTTTGTTGAAGTGGTGTTGCAGTATCTTTTACTTCATTAATCATACCTGCAATTTTTCCAACTTCAGTGTTCATACCAGTTTCAACAACTATTCCTTTGCCTCTGCCATAAGTTATAAGGCTAGATGAAAATAGCATGTTAGTTCTATCACCCAAATCAACTTTTTCATCTAAAATAGTTTCTGTATTTTTATCCACTGGAACTGATTCACCTGTTAAAGATGCTTCCTGTGCTTTTAAATTAATTGCCTCTATAATTCTCAAATCAGCTGGAACATAATCACCAGTATCTAGTATTACAATATCACCTGGTACAAGTTCCTTTGATGGAACTACAGTTACACTTCCATTTCTAAGAACTTTAGCAACATGTGAACTTAATTTTTGAAGTGCTTCCAGCGATTTTTCCGCTTTGCTTTCCTGCGCAACTCCAATAATAGCATTTACAATTACTACAATTAATATGATTATAGAATCAGTAATTCCTTCTCCTTCGTACCAACCAACAATTCCTGAAATAACTGCAGCAATTATTAAAACTATAATCATAAAATCTTTAAATTGCTCTAAAAATTTAACAAATAAACTTTTTTTCTTTTTTGCGGCAAGTTCATTAGTACCATAAGTTTGCCTATTTTTTATGACTTGTTCCTCTGATAAACCATGCTCTTCATTTACATTAAACTCATTTTTAATCTCATCCGCAGTTTTTTGAAACCACACTTTTTTATTTTCTTCCAATGTTCATCTCTCCTATTTTTATTTTACTGTTCCTGTGGACACGTCCCAAAAGCATCTTCACTTTATTATATTTTAGTTTTCCTAAATTTGCAATAGGAATTCTCCTATTTCTAATCTTAAATTTATAATTAAAGTTTATGTAAAAATTACATTTGTATACAAAATTTAAAAAGGAGTATCCTGCTTTAGGACACCCCTTTTATAATTTGGAGCGAATCACATACAAGTTACGAACTTTGTTCTCTTTCTGTTAAAATTATATATTAAAACTTATAAGATTTCAATATTTAAATAGTAATATTCTTCTCCAATAATATAGACTATTTTTTGTTTTAATGATATAATTAGCACAACAAACAAATCGTTAAATAGTAAGTTGTGGAGGTAATTTATGAGTAAGAAGATAAAAATACTTTATATAATTGATTTTATAATATTTGTTACAAGTGGTATAGGATTAATAATAGTAAATAATAGTAAAAATTATGGATTAGCAGCCTTAACAAGTGTGGGGCATTTTGTTGTATTAGGTATGATATTCCTAGCAAGTATATTACTATTTGTAATTATTTCAATTATATGTATAATTAAAAAGTTAAAGAAATCTACATAATAAATTACAATTTATCGAATAGATAATTTTGGACTTATCAGAAATGATAGGCTCTTTTTTTATACCCAAAATAGAAAAGAGCGAGAAGAATTACAATAACATTATTCATAATAATCATTTAAAATATTTTTAATTTCATTGATTTGCTTAATAATTAAATTAGAATAATCACGATATCCGAGAAAATCCATTTGTCGTTTTAATAACGATAAATTTTCAATTATTTTTAATAGTTGTACTCTTTCTTCTTCTAAATTGCTTTTAGTTCCATCATCATTTGCATAATCGTTAATTAATTTTCTAATAAAGTCAGACTGTGATAGTCTGGCTTTATTAGATTTTTCTACTAGCATTCGTTTTTCATCTTCATTTAAAAATACATTAATTTTAATATTTCTTTTTCTCATAATCTATTTTATCCTTTCAAAATAAGGCTATGGGAAATTCCCATAATAGAATTTGTGCGGGAGTACAAATTCAGTGCTGGCTAGGACAAATATTATAGCTTGTACTCACACATTTTTATTATAAATTAATTCATTTAATACAATTTCTTCAGCTCCATTCTTATAGTTGTTCATTAATTTTACCCACTTTAATTGATTATTTTCTTTACCTTTTTCAGATAGTAATTTGTCTGATTTCTTAAATTGTTCCATTAAATTATTTAATTTATTTTCACATTCATCACTGACTGAAACAAGATAATTAATTAGTTCGTTTTTCATTAACAGAGTTGTATAAAGTGTTTTGTTATTTTGTTTCAGATAGTGCAATTTTAGTAATCCATATTTGTTAATTCTTTTATAATTTTGATTTTTAATAGTTAAATTAGGTA
>CALXVE010000019.1 GCA_944391885.1 uncultured Clostridia bacterium
AAACTGGCGCGTTAACCAACTACGCTACATCCACCATATGCGTTTACACGCATATATTATTTTACACTATATATTTTTACTTGTCAAGTTTTTTACTCTTCTTTTGCCCAAATAATTATTCTTTCATTACTATCGTCTGTACATGTTGATAGTGAAATTTCCCTTAGGCCATTTGTATCTCTAGTAGCATATTCGAAGTCATCTGTTGTGGTAATATATTTTTTATATATTATATATGTAACTTCGTCTCCATCTAAATCAGTTAAATAAATTTTATCTCCTATCTCTAATTTATTATTATCGGAGAAGAAAGTTCCATTTCTAAAATTATGACCTATTATAACTGTATTTCCAACTTCATTAATACCTGGTCCGTAAAGAACAGCTACTGCTACTTCAAGAGATTTTGGTGTTACAACATCTAAAACTGGATATTCCACATCAGTTTTTGGAATTTCAATTTTACCAACCATATCAAAACCTTCATATTTAGGTTTTTCTTCTAACGCTTCATCTTCCGGTTCTTCTATTGTAGGAGTGCTATTATCATTTTCAGGATCTTCAATGGTAATATTAGTTCCTGGATTAGTTTCTCCTGCAATATTAGTACTATTTATATATCCTTCAAATTCTTCTAGTGCTCCTTCTGCTCCAGTTTCAGTTGTGTATGTTTTGTACCAACTAGCAATAACATATATTACTATTCCTATAATAATTATTATTGCAATAATTAATAATGCCGTTAAAAGTTTACTATACTTACTATTTAACATTTGTATTTCCTCCCTTAATATAGATATTAAATTTATTATACCATATTATGCAAAAATTATCTATATTTTATAAAATTTATTATTCATTAGTGAACAATTTTTGGTCCCATTTTTTCTCCTGCTAACAAGTGAAAATGCACATGCATAACTTCTTGTCCAGAATCCGGTCCGCAATTAGCAATTAACCTAAATCCTTTTTCTTCTACTCCCACTTTTTTTGCCACTTTCTGAACAGCTGCCAATATCTTTTCCATTATTTTATAATCTTCTGGTTTGAATTCCATTAAATTTTCAATATGTTTTTTTGGTATAATTAGAACATGTATTGGGGTTGCTGGATTAATATCATTAAATGCTAAAATATCCTCATCTTCATATACCTTGTCTGAAGGAATTTCTCCTTTAATAATTTTGCAAAATACACAATCTTCCATATCTCACATTTCCTTTCTTATTTATTCCACATCTTACTGTTATTCCAATACTGCCTTTATTCTTCTTACACCTGCAGAGCTTGCTTCTTCCTTTTTAATTTTAAAATATCCAAGCTCTCCTGTGTGTTTTACATGTGGTCCACCACAAATTTCTTTTGACACATCGCCTATTGTATATACTGTAACATCATCTGGGTATTTTTCAATAAACATGCACTCTGCACCAGATTTTACTGCATCTTCTTTTTTCATTGTTTGGATTGCAACTGACAAATCTTGTTTAATCCACTCATTTACTAGGTCTTCTACTTTTTGTTTTTCTTCGTCTGTAAGTTTGTGGTCACAGCTAAAGTCAAACCTCATCCTTTCTGTAGTAATATTTGAACCCTTTTGGTGAATATCTTTGTTTACTACTATTTTTAGTGCAGCATTTAATAAGTGTGTAGCTGTGTGATATTTTATTGTTTGTTCATTTTGCTCTGCTAATCCACCTTTAAATTTCTGTTCACTGCCCATCCTAGATTTTTCTTGATGCTCTTTAAATAATTTTTCAAAACCTGTCAAATCAATTTCAAATCCTTGTTCTTTTGCTAAGTCTGCTGTAATTTCCGGCGGAAAACCATATGTCTCATATAACTTAAAAATATTATATGCCTCAATAGTATTTTTATTTTCTTGTTTTGCCTTTTTGGCTACTTTTTCAAACTCTCTTTCACCATTTGCTAATGTTTTAACAAATTTGTCTTTTTCTTCTAATATGGTCTCTTTAATAACCTCTTTTTTATCTATTAACTCAGGGTATAATTCTTTTAAGGTTTGGACATATAAATCAACTAGCCCTCCAAGTTCATCTAAATTAATTTGTAGCTTATTTAAATGTCTTGTCATCCTTCTTATTAATCTTCTTAATACATAGCCCCTGTCAATATTGCTTGGTCTCCCTCCATCTGCTATAATCATCATACTTGCACGCAAATGCTCTGCAACAATTCTTCTACTTTCAATATACTCTACTTTTGCCAATTCCTTTAATCTTTCCATTACTGGCAAAAATAGTTCTGTATCAAAAGGAGTCTCCTTGCCTTGTAATAGCATTGTCATCCTTTCTAATCCAAGACCTGTATCTACGTTTTGTTGTTTTAATTTTGTAATAGAACCATCTCTTGATTTGTAGTATTCCATAAATACATTATTCCAAATTTCTACATACTTGCCACAACCACAAGATGGCTGGCAATCTGGTCCGCATGCTGGTTTACCAGTATCTAAAAACATCTCTGTATCTGGTCCACATGGTCCTTCTTCACCTGCAATCCACCAGTTATCACTTTTTCCATAAAAATAAATCCTATCTTCTGGAATTCCTGCCCTTTTCCATGCATTTGCTGCTACAATATCTTTTGGTGCATCTTCATCACCTGCAAAACATGTAACAGATAATTTATTAGGGTCAATATGTAATTCCTTTGTTAAAAATTCATATGACATTGCAATTGCTTCATCTTTGAAATAGTCTCCTAAAGACCAATTTCCAAGCATCTCAAAAAATGTAAGGTGCCTATTATCTCCAACTTCATCAATATCATTTGTCCTTAAGCATTTTTGGTAATCTGTAATCCTTGTTCCTTCTGGGTGTTTTTCACCTAAAAGATATGGCACTAATGGTTGCATACCAGCTGTTGTAAATAATACAGATGGGTCATTTTCTGGAATTAGTGGTGCACTTGGAATTATTTTATGTCCATGTGCTTTAAAAAAGTTTAAATATTTATTACGTATTTCAATTGCTTTCATGCTAAGTTCCTTTCTGCTTTATAAATCTTAACCAACAAAATTATATAATATGGTTAATTAGAAATCAAGTCAAATTTCCTATTAATTCTAAATTTTTTATATCAGTCACAGTTACTTTTTGTATAGTGTTTTCTAATTTCTTTTCTGTTTCTACTTTTACCACCATATAATTTGTAGTATGACCTTTTATATATTTTCCTTCCCTATCTTCCAAAAGTACTTCCACATTTTTGCCAATATATTGTTTATTGTAACTTTCTTCATTAATATTTGAAAGTTCTATTAATTTATTGCTTCTTTCTTCTTTAATATTTCCATCTATTTGGTTTGGCATTTTGCTTGCTACTGTTCCATTTCTTGGCGAATATTTAAAAATATGCATTTTATAGAACTTAATTTTTTTCAAAAATTCATAAGTTTTACTAAATTCTTCTTCAGTTTCACCAGGGAAGCCTACAATAATATCTGTAGTTAAATGCACATTTTGAAAAGCTTTTCTTAGTAACTCTACTCCATTTTCAAATTCTTCTATTGTATATTTTCTGTTCATCCTTTTTAGGGTTTCATTACAGCCACTTTGCAAAGACAAGTGAAATTGGTCACATATTTTTGAAAGTTTAGAAAGTCTATCTACAAATTCTTTTGTAATTAAAGTAGGTTCTAGTGAGCCCAAACGTATTCTTTCAATTCCATCAATTTTTTGTATTTTTTCTAATAAGTCAATTAAATAAAATCCTTTTAAATCACCTTCAAAATCCTTTCCATATGATGCAAGATGAATTCCTGTTAATACAACTTCTTTTATTCCATTTTGAGCAATTTGCATAATCTCTTTTATTATCATTTCAGGCTTTCTGCTTCTTATGCGTCCCCTTGCATATGGAATAATGCAATAAGAACAAAATTGATTGCAACCATCTTGAATTTTAATTACTGCCCTTGTTTTTTCCGTATATGTTATCATTCCAAATTCTTCAAATTCTTTTTGTTCTTCTATTTTTGAAACTTGTACTAATTTTTCCCTTTTTGCTTGTAATTCTTCCACATATTCTACAATTTTATTCTTTTCATTTACTCCTAAAATCAAATCAATTTCTGGTATTTGTTCTAACTTTTCTTTAGCAACTTGTGCATAGCATCCGAACTGCAACCAAAATAGAGGCAGGATTTATTTCTTTAACTTTCCTAATCATCTGCCTCGATTTTTTATCTGCCATGTTTGTTACTGTGCATGTGTTTATTATATAAATATCTGCTTTTTCATCAAATTCAACTATTTTGTAGTTTGCTTGTATGAATTTTTGCATCATTGCATTTGTTTCATATTGGTTTACTTTACAACCCAATGTGCAAAATGCTACTGTTTTTTGCTCCATTTTTATTTCCTCTTTACTTTTTTAACTCACAGTATTATTATACCCTGAAATGTGCCAAAAGTAAAGGAAATATTGATAAAAATAGTGCAGGCTTTTGTTTAGAGCCTGCACTATTTCTATATCATACTTTGACCTGTCCCTAGGTACGACAAAAGTGGTAGATTAGGGACTGTCCCTAATTAAGACACTACCAGATCCGTCCCTAATACATGTCTTCGTGTCCTTCATGGTTGCATTTGCATGCTTCTGGTTCTTTTTTGTCTGTTACAATGCTTTCTGTTGTTAAGATCATAGATGCAATTGATACTGCATTTTGTAATGCACTTCTTGAAACTTTTGTTGGGTCAACAATTCCTGCTTTTTTCATGTCTACATATTCTTCTGTTGCTGCATCAAATCCAACTCCATTTGGACTATTTTTTACTTTTTCTAAGATTACAGATGGTTCTAATCCAGCATTTACTGCAATTTGTCTTACTGGTTCTTCTAGTGCTCTTAAAATGATTTTTCCACCTATTTTTTCATCTCCATGTAATGTTTCTACAGTTTCTTTTACTTTTGGATATATATCAATATATGCTGTACCACCACCAGGTACAATTCCTTCTTCAACTGCTGCTTTTGTAGCAGATAACGCATCTTCAATTCTTAATTTTCTGTCTTTCATTTCTACTTCTGTTGCTGCACCTACACCAATAACTGCAACACCACCAGCAATTTTAGCTAAACGCTCTTGTAAGCTTTCTTTTTCAAATTCGCTCTTTTCATCTGCTATTTGTGCTTTTAATTGTGATACTCTTGCTTGAATTTTTTCTTTGTCTCCCATGCCATCAACAATAATTGTATTTTCTTTTTGTACTTTTACTTGTCTTGCTCTACCTAGTTGCTCTATAGTTGTATCTTTTAGTTCTAATCCTAGGTCAGAAGTGATAACTTCTCCCCCTGTTAAAATAGCAATATCTTCTAGCATTTGTTTTCTTTTATCACCATATCCTGGAGCTTTTACAGCAACTACATTAATAACACCTCTTAATTTATTTAAAATTAATGTTGATAATGCTTCGCCTTCAATATCATCACAAATTATTACTAATTTACCAGATTGTTGCATTAATGCTTCTAGTAAAGGTAGAATTTCTTGAATATTGCTTATTTTTTTATCTGTAATTAAAATATATGGATTATCAATAATAGCTTCCATTTTTTCTGTATCTGTTACCATATATGGTGATACATAACCTTTGTTAAATTGCATACCTTCTACAACATTTAATTCTGTTTGAGAAGTTTTTGATTCTTCAATAGTAATAACTCCATCTTTAGAAACTTTTTCCATAGCTTCTGAGATTAGTTCTCCTACTTCTTGATTGTTTGCAGAAATGCTTGCAACCCTTGCAATATCCTCTTTTCCATTTACTTGAACACTATTTTGTTTTAATGCATCTACAGCTGCAGTCATGGTCTTATCCATACCTCTTTTAATAGCCATTGGGTCTCCACCTGCTGCAACGTTTTTAACACCTTCTCTTATCATATTTTGTGCTAACACCATAGCAGTAGTTGTACCATCACCTGCTACATCATTTGTTTTTATAGAAACTTCTTTTACAATTTGTGCCCCCATGTTTTCATATGGGTCATCTAGTTCAATTTCCTTTGCAATTGTAACACCATCATTTGTAATAAGTGGTGCTCCAAATTTTTTATCTAAAACTACATTTCTTCCCTTTGGACCCAATGTTACTTTTACAGTGTCTGCTAATTTATTAACACCATTTAATAGACTTTTTCTGGCTTCTTCGCCAAATTTAATTTCCTTTGCCATTTTTATCAACCTCCAAAATTTATATTATACTTTATTTTTTACAATTTGAAAAAGAATTAGTATATTGCTAGGCAAAAAGTTTGGCAAAGGCAAGGGCGCATACAATCTGTATGTAACCGCGTTTGCCAAGCTTTTTAACGACGCAAGATGCTGATTATTTTTCAAATTGCGAAGCTTTTCACTAAAATTTAGTCTGCAATTGCTAATATATCACCATACCTAACAATAACATAATCTTCCCCTTCATATTTTATGTTTGTTCCGGCATATTGATTTATATAAACCTTATCGCCTTCTTTAACTTGAATTTCAACCTTCTTTCCGTCCTCATCTATACCAGGACCCACTTTAATAACCTCTGCTATTTGAGATTTTTCATCTGATTTTCCTGCTAAAATAATTCCACTTTTTGTTGTTTCTTCTGCTTCTTGTCTTTTTAATAAGATTCTATCTCCTAATGGTTTCAACATGAAAATTACCTCCTTTTTATTTGTAGACTTTATATTTTATGCTAATTTTTAATATTTAGAATTTTAAGTTGTTCCCATTATTCTAATTTAATAGTTTAGACCTAAACTCTTAGAAATTAGCAGTCTCTTTTAAAGACTGCTAATACTTTATACCCTATTTAATCAATTGTCAAGTATATATCATAATTTTTCACACATTTTTCACAAAGTTTTTTATTTGTTTTTCTTTATTGCATTTTTTACTAAATTAACAAATAGCGGATGTGGTCTATCAGGTCTTGATTGAAATTCAGGATGAAATTGTACTCCAATAAAATATGGATGATTTTTAAGTTCTACAATTTCCACAAGTTTTCCATCTGGAGATAGCCCAGAGCAAATTAATCCTTTGTTTTCCATTTCTTCCCTATATTTATTATTATATTCAAAACGATGTCTATGCCTTTCTGAAATAGTCTCTTTTCCATATACTTTTTTCGCCACCGTATTTTCTAATATATTACATGGATATGCACCTAACCTCATCGTACCACCTTTTTGAGCAATATGAATTTGATCTTCCATAATATGAATAACTGGATGCTCTGTTGTTTCGTCAAATTCTTCTGAATTTGCATCTTCATATCCTAGTACATTTCTTGCAAATTCTACTACTGCCATTTGCATTCCTAAACAAATTCCTAAAAATGGAACTTTGTTCTCTCTTGCATATTCAATTGTCACAATTTTTCCTTCTATACCTCTATTTCCAAAACCACCTGGAACAATAATTCCGCTGTATTTTTTTAGTTTATCCTCTGCATTTTCTTTTGTAATTTCTTCACAATCTATAAATTCAATATGTACCTTAATTCCGTTTGCAAACCCGCCATGTTTAATACTTTCTACAACAGATAAGTATGAGTCTTCTAATTTTACATATTTCCCTACAATGGCAATACACACATTTTCATCTTCTAATGTTTTTATATTATCTATCATTTTTTCCCAGCTACTATTATTTGGTTTATCATCTAATTCCAATTTTTCGCACACACGGTGTGCTAATCCTTCTTTTTCTAGCATTAGTGGCACTTCATATAAATCTTGTACGGTTTTATTCTGAATAACATCTTCTTTTCTTACATTGCAGAATAAAGCAAGTTTGTTTCGAATTGAGTCATTGATATCTTGTTCTGCTCTACATACTAAAATGTCTGGTTTAATTCCAATTGATTGTAGTTCTTTTACAGAGTGCTGAGTTGGTTTTGATTTTAGCTCATTAGAGCCATAAATGTATGGCAAAAGTGTTACATGAATAAATATAACATCATGTTCTGGTCTTTCAAGACCTATTTGGCGTATTGCTTCTAAAAATGGCAAGCTCTCAATATCTCCTACTGTTCCACCTATTTCAGTAATTACAATGTCTACATCCGTATTTTCAAATTTATATACTTTTTCTTTAATAGCATTTGTAATATGTGGAATAACTTGAACAGTTTTTCCTAAGTAATCTCCTCTCCTTTCTCTTTCGATTACTTCTGAATAAATTCTTCCTGTTGTAACAGAAGAATATTTAGTCAAATTTTCATCTGTAAATCTTTCATAATGCCCTAAATCCAAATCTGTTTCTGCTCCATCATTTGTGACAAAAACTTCTCCATGCTCATATGGACTCATTGTTCCTGGGTCCACATTTATATATGGGTCAAACTTTTGATTTGTCACTTTATATCCTCTATTTTTTAATAGTCTTCCTAAAGAAGCTGCAGTAATTCCTTTTCCCAATCCAGATACCACTCCACCTGTTACAAAAATGTATTTTGTGTTCATTTTTTTGCCTCCTTTAATCATATATTTATTTTTTTCTATGCATAGCCTTGTAAAAATTAAAAAAATAGATTTAAAAATCAAACCAAAAATGCGGTTTTTTTTAAATCTATTACTGTATTAATCTTAGCACTTATTTATTATTAATGTCAAGGTCAGAATTTTATTTTTTGTTTATTATCTCATCAATCTGCTTTGTGAACATGCCCCCTTGCAATCTTTTTTCTTTAAGTATATAATCAGTTTACTAAAGATAAAGGAGGAAATTAAATGTCTATTCATTGTAATGCCAAAAATGGCGATATTGCCAAAACTGTTTTAATGCCTGGTGACCCACTTCGTGCAAAATATATTGCAGAAAATTTTTTAGAAAATGCTCGCTTAGTAAATACTGTTAGAAATATGCTTGCATATACCGGAACATATAAAGGTAAAGAGATTACTGTTTTTTCTTCTGGTATGGGCATGCCAAGTATGGGAATTTACTGTTATGAGCTTTATAAATTCTATGGAGTGGAAAATATTATTCGTATTGGTTCTTGTGGTGCTTATTCAAATGATTTAAATTTATCTGACGTAGTTTTAGTTGATAAAAGTTATACTGAAGGTAATTTTGCTTATGAGTGGAGCGGAACTGAAGAACATTTGGCTAATTCTGATGGTGAATTAAATAACATCATTGAAAATACTTCTAAAGAAATTAATATTCCATATATTAAGGGAAATGCCTTTTGTAATGACTGTTTTGATGGATATTTAGATGATATACCAAGTTTTATTAATCGTTTTCCTAAAGATTTAAATATTATTGCTTGTGAAATGGAAGCTTTTGCTTTATTTTATATGGCAAATTATTTAGGAAAAAAGGCATCTTGCTTGTTAACTGTTGTTGATTCATATTTTAAAAAGCAAAGTAGTTCTTCTGAGGAAAGAGAAAAATCTTTAAATAATATGATTTTACTAGCTTTAGAAAGTGGAATTAAAATTTAAAAGGTTGGCTTTATGCCAACCTTTTAAAACTATTTTGTGATAGATAATACTTTATATTGAACAACACCTGCTGGTGCTTGAACTTCAATTGTTTGGTTCTTTTTAGCACCTAAAACAGCTACTCCTATTGGAGATTCATTTGATATTTTGTTTTGTGCCAAGTCTACTTCTGTAGAACCAACAATTGTATATGATACTTCTTCATTAAACTCTATGTCTAATAATTTAACAGTATTTCCAACTTGAACAGTTTTTGTATCAATTTCAGTTTCGTCTATAATCTTAGCATATCTAATTTTATTTTCTAATTCTGCAATTTTAGTCTCGTTTTCTGCTTGTGCATTTTTTGCTTCATCATATTCAGAATTTTCAGATAAATCACCATATCCTAATGCAACTTTAATTCTTTCTGCAATCTCTGCTCTTTTAGTTGTTTTTAATTCATCTAGTTCATGTTCTAATTTATCATATCCTTCTTGTGTTAATAACACTTCTTTATCTTCCATGTGTATCCCTCCTTTTGTAATAATTCATATTTTAAAATTTTTTCATATTATGCTAAAATCAAAATTAGTGCAACAAATTATTTTCACAATTTGTTGCATTATACGAGTATATTTATAAACAATTTTTTGCGATTTGTCAAGTGTTTATAATAAGTTATATTATATGGCATTTTGCCATTTTTTATTCATATTTCTTGTATATTCTCTGTTTTTTGTATTATTCTAGCTTTTTCACTTCTTCTTTTGATAATACTCCTCTAATTCCATATAGATTTGTTATTTTTAGCCTATCTTTAGCCATTTGGTCACGAACCGCGTTAAAACTTTTTTTGTTTATTAATATGCTTTCATATAATACTGTGATTGAAAACTGTGACAATAAAAATTGCTTTCTAAAATAACTCTTAATTTCTTCTGAAATATCAATCCCAGCTTTACAAATATGTATTCCTTCAAAAGCATTTCCTTCGTAAATTCCATTCCTTCCTAAATATATAATTGTAGATTTTTGATAAATAGTATATTTTTTAATTTCTTCTGCTGGCATATCAAAATTCACAATCCATTTAGCTTTTCTTAGGCTTTTTTTCTTGTTGTTTGTAACAGTTAGTATAACTCCATATTTTTCCATTAATTTATTTGCTAGTTTTTGATATGTTTTTAAATTTGGTGTCACTATGTTTATTGTTTTAAAAAACTGTGATAAAAACGCAATATTTTCTTTATATTCTGTTTTATCCTGTTTTAGCATAACATATAGGTCTTCGAATTTCATATCTTTGCTTTGCAGTTTTAAGATATATTCTATAATTTCTTTAATTATATATGGCATTATTTCTTTTCCGTCTAATATATTCACTCTTTTTTCCATTATTCTGTTATTTTGAAAATATTCTAAGAACTCTTTGTTTTGTCTTACTTCATCTGATAAAACTATGGTAGAGATTTTGTATTTTTGCATTAATCTCTTAAGTTTCGTAATGCACTTTTTTAGATTTTGAGGTGTATTTCCTTCTTTAGAAAATGGAAGTATGAATATTAGACCATTGTAAATTTCTTTAACAGTAATAATATGTAAAATTTTTTTTATTAGCACCACAAATTCTAAATATATATGCATAAAAAAATATGTAATTTTATTTTGTTTTTCTAACTTCATTTCATACAGTTCTTCATTAGTATCTTTTAATTTTATATATCCCTGCACAAAAATACCTCCATACAATATAGCTTGTTCTACATTATATTGAGGTATTTTATTTTTAGAACTTAATTTACGCCTAATTTATCAGAAACTAAATCCCAAATATCTGCACTTTCCATATCCTTTTCCCAAAATGCTGCACCTGCTAAATGGTATTGGCTTATTAAGTTTAGTTTTTGCTCTATGGACTGTTTATCTTCTATCCACATTTTGTAAGTTGAACCATTTTGAGTATATTCCACATAATTTTGTTTTAGTTCATCATCCCATTTTTTCTCTACGCCATCTGGTAATGTATCATCTACTGCACTTACTGTTACAGTATTTCTTGATAAAATATTTCCGTTTCTTTCTACCCAAAGTCTTGTATAAAAAGGAATTCCTAAAATAATTTTATCTGGCTCTACACCTTCTTGACCTAAGAATTTGTTAATATTTAGTTCTACCCAGTCATAACCTGCTGTAGTTCCAGAGTTTGCTGATGAAACACCATGTTGGTCATATGCCATAAAAATTATATAATCTGCAACACTTCCAATTACATTTCTATCATAGCACATTGACCATGTTTCCCCACCATCTGGTGCAGTTACATCTACAGACAATATTGCACCTATTTCATTTAAACGTGGTCTTAGTTCAATTAAAAAGCGAGAAAAATAGCCCTTATCTTCTTCATACATGTTTTCAAAATCTATATTAATTCCATCAAGTTCATATTCTACTACATAATCTAGTATTTCATTAATTAGCCTTTCCCTTAAGTCATAATCTTTCATAACCTCTGAAGTTGTATCAATATATGAATTGTTAGAAATCATAGGCCATACTTGATATCCGTTTTGCTTTGCCCATTTAATATATGCTTTACCTTGCTCTCCAATGTTATCTTCCACATTTCCTTTGCCCAATCTTTCTAAATAGAAAAATGAAGGTGATACCACATTAACTCCTTTAATTTTTGTTCCGTTCCTATTAGGCGCTGTAACATATTCTGAGTAATAGTCCCATACCAAGCTAACTTGTCCTTCTATTTTTTCTTTTTCCTGCATTGCTTCTCTTATTGTATTAACTTCTCCCATGCGGTTTGTTTTTACATAACCTAGTATTCCACTTTCAGTTCTAACCCTTGTCCATCCTTCTGGCACTGGGTAATCCTCTCTGTTAGCTATAATATAGCTTTCCCCTTCTTTTACATTTGCAACTGTCCTAGAAAACGCTGTAGGCTTGTATTTTACGCTAGAATTTTTTGTTGCAACTGCCATATTATAATCCCTATCCAAAGAGTCCACAGTAACAATATTGGTTTCTTCAGTATAATCCACTTTTACATTATATATATCTTCCAATGCTGAAAATGGAATATAGTATATATCCTCTTTTTCTATTATAGATGCACTAATCCTCATATTACTACTATTTACTTCTATTTCATTTTCACCTATTGGCATTGCAGCTAGTTTATCATATGAACTTGTTATAATCTGGTCATTTTTTTCATCGTAATAAATTGTGGAATCAAAAAAGTTAGCAATATCACCTTGTGAAAGATAAATTACGTTATTTTCAATATATATATCTGCTTTTAAATGATTGGTTACATTTCTGTTATTTACAATTAAATTAGTTTTTTCCGGTCTTTCATTAAGAAAATGGTTATATAACATGTAAGCAGCCACAGCAATTGCTGCTAAAACAGCCAGTGCAATTATTATTCCTAAAATAGTTTTTCCTTTCTTTTTGGCAATTTTTTCTTCTTTATTTTTAGTTAGTTCATGTTTTGACATATTTTTTTCTCCTTACTTTTTTTCATAACATAACTATATCATAAGATTTATTTTTAGTGAAGAGAATTTTTTATTTTTTAAGAATTTTTTATTTTGGTAGTATGTATTATTGAGTCTACAAAAATAAATGAATAAATTTTCCTTGTTTGGAAAAGAATAATATAAGTATTTTGAAAGGATTTATATATGGAAAATAATTCTAAGAGTTTTAGTGAAAAGTTAACAAATCAATTGAATAATTTTTTTAATAAATCTACTCAAAATGAGTATCATTTTGATTTGCCTGATGATAACTCCAATAGTTCTTCCGTTTCTAATAATTTAAGTTTAGAGCAAATGCAGGAAAATGAGAAAATTTCTGAAGTTAAAAATATTTTTCCTAGTCTAGAGGTTTCTATAGAGTATATTAAGGTAAAGTATAACACCCTTATTAATAGTGATATTATTCTTAGGGAGTTTACTTTGTCTGTTAGAAATAGGCAGTATAAAGCACTACTTCTTTTTATTGATGGTATGGCAGATTCCAAGCTTATTAATGATAATGTGCTTCATCCACTTATGTTACGCAATAGAGCTAATATTTATGATGGCGACCAGGAGCAAGTAGTTTCTGAAGGTGTGGCAAATAATATTACTGTTAGAAGGGTAAAAAAATTTAATTTGGAAAATTATATTATGTCCAACCTTTTACCTCAAAATAATGTAAAAAAGGTGGATACTTTTAGCGCTGCTTTTAACGGTGTTAATATGGGTAACTGTGTACTTTTTGTTGATACCATACCTTTTGCTTTTGATATTGATGTAAAAGGTTTTAAGCAAAGAGAAGTTAGTACTCCTAATAATGAGATTATTATTCAAGGTCCACAAGAGGCTTTTGTAGAAAATATTAGAACAAATACTTCTTTGCTTCGTAGGATTGTTAATAGTGAAAATTTGGTTATTGAAAATGTAGAAGTTGGAAAACTAAGCAAAACTAAATGCACTATCTGTTATATGTCCAATATTGCAAGTTCTGATTTAATTGCAGAAGTAAGATACCGTATAAATAATTTAGAAATTGATTCTTTACTTTCTTCTGGCGAATTAGAGCAATTAATAGAAGAGAATTACACTTGTAGTATTCCACAGGTTTTGATGACAGAAAGACCTGATAAAGCTACAAAATATTTATATGGTGGACGAGTTGTTGTGTTAGTTAATGGTAACCCCTATGCCCTAATTTTGCCAGCAACTTTAACTGATTTTATATCTTCACCAGAAGATACAAACTTAAGGTTTCAGTTTGCTAATTTTTTAAAGATTTTACGCTTGTTGGCAATAGGTATTACACTCCTTCTCCCTGGTTTATATGTTGCTATAACAGATTTCCATCAGGAACTATTGCCAACAGAATTATTATTTTCAATTCTTTCTTCAAGGGAAAATGTTCCTTTTCCAATTATTTTTGAAATTTTGGTAATGGAAATTTCCTTTGAGTTAATACGTGAAGCAGGTTTGCGTGTTCCTTCTCCAATTGGACCTACAATTGGAATTGTTGGTGCATTGGTTTTGGGGCAGGCTGCAGTAAGTGCTAGCATTGTAAGTCCTATTTTGATTATTATTGTTGCAATTACTGCAATAGCTTCTTTTGCTATTCCAGATTTTGCATTTGGTTTTCATTTAAGGCTTATGCGTTTTGCTTTTATTTTGCTTGGATATATTGCTGGATTTTTTGGAGTTGGAATAGGTTTATTTGTTTATGTTTGTATATTATGCAGTTTAAAATCATTTGGTGTTCCATATACTGCACCATATGCTCCTATTACAGGTGTTGGTGAAAATGGTTTTATTGTTAACCCAATGTGGAGACGTGAAAAAAGAGCAGATTTTTTGGACCCAAAACGTAAAACTTCACAGGACCATATTAGTATGAAATGGAAATATAAATAAGGAGGCTCCTCATGACTGAAAAGAAAATTGGAAATATAGAGGCGATTGCAGTTGTTTTGACTGTTATGATTAATCACATTATTTTAAATTTGCCCAAGAGTATTATAGGTACTACTTCTTCTGGGTCTATTATTAATGTTATTTTTGTTACTTTAATTGCTTTTATAATTGTATATTTAATATCCCAGTTACTTAAGAGCTTTCCTGGCTTAGATATTCTTGATATTTCTAAGTTTTTAGGCGGAAAGGCTTTAAAGTTTATTATTGGTGCTTTGTTTTTATGTTACTCTATTTTTACTATAAGCATTGTTTTAAGAAGTTTTTCTGAGACTTTAAAAATTATATTTTTCCCACGTACCCCTGTGCAGATTATAATGTTACTATTTTTGTTAGCAATTGTTTTTGTAAATAAGCTTGGCTTTCAAGCTATGGCACGCTCTAACTTGTTTTTTACGCCAATTATTTTATTTAGCATTTTATTTATCTTTGTTGCTAATTTTGGTAATTACACAGTTCAAAGGGTATTTCCTCTACTTGGAAATGGTGCAGTTTCAACTTTTTTAAGTGGTGTTAGCAATTTATTTGCATTTGGTGGTATTGCATATTTATATTTTCTTCCTCCACATTTAAAAGAACAAAAAGATTATACTAAAATTGCACTTTCTGCAATAGGTATTTCTGGTGTATTTTTGCTTATGAGTGTAACTACACTTTTGCTTTTATTTCCTTTGCTTACTTCAAGTGAAGAGATTTTACCTTTATATTTAGCTGCCCGTTTTATTGAATTTGGTAGATTTTTTCAAAGGCTTGATGCTGTTTTTGTTTTTACTTGGATAATTTCTATGGCATGTTATTTAAGCCTTGCGCTTTATTTTGCTACAGATATTTTTAAAAAAATAACTAATATTCAATATTCTAAATGGGTTATTGGGCTTATAACTTCTATTTGCTTTGGAATTGCACTGATTCCACAGGATTTAAAGCAGATTTCTTTTTTAGAAAATAATGTTTATAAATATATTATTTTAATTTTAGTTATAGGTGTTGGCTTAGGAATTTTAATTTTTGCTAATATTAAGCATTTGATTTTACAAAAAAAGAAAGGGCTTAGTGTTTTACCAGAAGAGGATAAATCTTATGAAAGGAGCTGAGGATTTTGATTAAAAGTACTTATAAATATATTGCACTAATTATAATTACAATTATAGTTTCTGTTGCTTTTACAGGTTCACATAGTGTGCAAAGTGTGGATGATTTGGCTTATGCCATTGCTTTAGGTATTGATATTGCAGAAGATGACAATTTGAAAGTTACTTTTCAGTTTAATATTCCTTCTGCAAACGGTGAATCCGGTTCTGGCGAGTCTGCTCCTTCTGTTATTGATAGTGTTAAGGCAAATTCTATAGATAGTGCAATTAATTTAATGAACGCATATGTTAGCAAAGAAATTAATTTATCCCATTGTAAAGTTGTTGTTATTTCTCAAGAACTTGCACAAAAAGGAATTTCCAAAGAAATATATAGTTTGATGAATAAAGTACAAATTAGACCTGATACCCATGTAATTATCACTACTTCTACAGCTAAAGAGTATATTGAAAGTGTTGCTCCTTCTTTAGAAAATTTAGTGGCTAAATTTTATGAAGTTTTGCCTACTTCTGGTGATTATACAGGCTATACTATTAATGCTGAACTTGGTCAGTTTTTTAACCAGCTATTATGTGAAACTTGTGAGGCTACCGCTACTTTAGGAAATATTGTTCAGAAAAAAGAAGAAGAAAGTACTTCTGCAGAAAGTGGTTCTTCAGGTAAAACTGAAGGTCAGTCTAATGAGCCTGTTAGTGCCAAAAATGGTATTGAAAATTTGGGTGTAGCTGTTTTTAAAGATGATAAATTCGTTGGAAGCTTAGGACCAGAGGAAACTTTGGCACATCTGCTTTTAAGAAATGAACTTAAAAATTGCAATATTTCTGTTACAGATCCGGAAGATAGCACAAAAAAAATCGATTTATATTTAACTTCTAATCATACAGCAAGAATTAATGTAAGCATTGTTAATGGTACACCCTATATAAAAGTTAGAATTATTGCAAATGCCAGAATTTCTTCAATTGAGGATATAACAAAAGAAGTATCTAATGAAAGGATAAGTAAAATAGAGGATGCTTCCGCAGATTATTTAAAAGAATTACTTTCAAATTATTGTTATAAAACTTCAAAAGAATATCACTCTGATATTGCAGGATTTGGCAGATATGCTTTAAAAGATTTCAAAACCAATACAGAATTTGAAGAATATGACTGGCTAAGCCATTATCAAGATACTTTTTTTGAAATTATTACAGAGGTAAATATAAAGTCTGGATTTTTGCTGACAGGAACCTAAATATAAGTAAACTTTAGCTTAACATTTGATAAAGAGAGGGATGAATTTATCTATGACAACTTTTATATTGGCTATACTATTTTGTTTTATTACATGCTTAGAAAGTACTGCATATGGTATTTATGAAATAAGGGTAAATAAAAATAAAGCTGCAGGCTTTTTAATTATACTTCTTTCTATTATTGGATTTATTTTTCCAATTAGTATGTATCTTAAAGTCTAAAAAAAGGATTACACTTACATGTAATCCTTTTCGCTATACAGCAATATTAGATTTCTTATTATACTAGATATAAAATTCCTAATGCAATTGCTAATATTACAAATACTATTCCTAATATTATAGTCCATCTTTTTAATTTGCCTTGTTTTGTTCTTCCTTTATTTTGCTCATAAAAGCTATTAGTTGAAGAACCTGTAATTGTTGCTGAAGCTCCTGATTGTTTATTACTTTGTATTGTTGCTAAAATAATTAGAGCAATACACACAATAATATAAATAACTAATACAATATATTTTGCTATTTCCATACTTTATGTTTCATCCTTTCCTCATCAGATGTTATATTTTAAAAGCATTGTTTTTAACAACCAAATTTCTAACATCTAACTTCTAAATTCTAACCTCTAAACTCCAACTTTTAACATCTAATCTCAAGCTTCTAATCAACTAATTCTAGTATAACTATTTCGCTATTATCTCCTCTTCTTGGTCCAGTTTTAAGAATTCTTGTATATCCCCCAACTCTACCCTCATATTTTGGAGCAATCTCATTAAATAATTTTGCAGTCAAGTCAATATTTTTACCATCACTATCTTTTACTTTATTAATCATTTTCATCATTTTTCTTCTTGCATTTAATCTTGATGGCATATCTTTTTGTCTTTTTTCCATGGTTGTTTCTTTAACAACTCTTAGATATTCTTTACCATTTTTGCTTTTTACAAGTTCTGTTTCTTTATTTCCCTTGCTATCTAATTTTGCTTTAGAAACTTTAACTTCTACTTCTTCAAAATTATCTTTTTCTTTTACAGCAAGTGAAATTAAGCTATCAGCAATTGATTTTACTTCTTTTGCTCTAGCTTCAGTAGTTTCTATTTTTTCATGTAATATTAAATCAGTTGTTAAGTTTTTTAACATTGCTAATCTAATATCTGTTGTTCTTCCTAATTTTCTATTTGTAGCCAAGTTATTTCCCTCCTTTTTTTACTTTTTTTACTCAAATTTTAAAAAGAATTAGTATATCGCTAGGCACACGAATTTAAAATTTATGAGGCGTGCTTTTTGCACGTTGATTAAATTTTAAATGAAGTGTAACGACGCGAGATGCTGATTATTTTTAAAATTACTCTTCTTCTTTGGCAAAATCCAATCCCAATATACGCAACTTATTAGTTACTTCATCTAATGATTTTTTGCCTAGATTTCTAACCTTCATCATTTCAGCTTCAGTTTTGTTTGTCAAATCTTCAACTGTAGAAATTCCTGCTCTTTTTAAGCAATTAAATGACCTTACAGATAATTCTAAATCTTCAATTGACATTTCCAAAACTTTTTCTTTTTTAGACTCTTCTTTTTCTACCATTACTTGTGTATTTTTAGTTGTTTCTGATAAGTCTATAAATAATTCCAAATGACCTGTCATTACTTTTGCAGCTAAGCTTAATGCTTCATCTGGTTTTAATGAACCGTTTGTCCAAACTTCTATAGTTAATTTATCATAATCTACCATTTGGCCAACCCTTGTGTTTTCAACTGAATAGTTTACTTTTTTTACAGGTGTATAAATAGAGTCAATAGGTAATACTCCTAAAGCTTGGTCTTGTTTTTTATTTTTTTCTGCATTGTTATATCCTCTACCCATATCTGCAGTCATTTCCATTACAAGGTGTCCACCTTCTGAAACTGTTGCAATATGTAAATCTGGATTTAACACTTCTACTGTACCATCTGTTATTATGTCCCCTGCTTTTACTTCTCCCGGTCCTTTAAAATCTATTCTTAATGTTTTTTCTTCGTTTTTATCCATTTTTAAGCTAACTGTTTTTAAGTTTATGATAATTTCTGGTACATCTTCTACCACATTTGGAATAGTAGAAAACTCATGTAATACGCCATCAATTTTAACACTAGTAATTGCACAACCTGGAAGTGATGATAGCAAAATTCTTCTTAGAGAATTACCTATTGTAATTCCATATCCCCTTTCTAATGGTTCACATACGAATTTTGCATAATTTTTTTCGTTATCCACGTCTAAGCATTTAATATTTGGCTTTTCAAATTCTATCATTTTTTACCTCCCAATTTAGATGTTAGAGGTTAGAAGCTAGAGGTTAGATAAATATAGGAATTTTAAATTTCCAATAATTTAACTTCTAATTTCTAATAATCTAACTTCTAATTATCTAATTTCTAATTATCTAACCTCTATTTAGAATATAACTCTACTATTAAATGTTCTTCGACTGGTAAATCGACATCTTCTCTTGCTGGTAATCTTACTATTTTACCATTTAAATTATTTACGTCTTTTTCTAACCACTCTGGAACTGGTCTTGCCGCATTTTCTTCAACATTTAATTTGATGACACCATTATCTTTTCTTATTTCTCTTACTGCAATTACATCTCCTGCTTTTACTATATATGATGGGATATCAACTTTTTCTCCGTTTACTTCAAAAGCACCATGTGTTATTAACATCCTTGCTTGTGCTCTTGAGCTTCCATATCCTAATCTATATACTACATTATCCAATCTTCTTTCTAAGATTTGTAGTAAAACTTCACCAGTTTTACCTTTTGAAGATGCTGCCATTTCAAAATATTTTCTAAATTGTTTTTCGCCTACACCATAAAAAGCTTTTGTTTTTTGTTTTTCTCTTAACTGTGTACCATATTCTGAAA